>NZ_JBHZAH010000037.1:0-41286 GCF_042754225.1 Rhodococcus sp. NPDC059234 | reverse complement strand
GGCCTGCATGCAGGCCGGGCATCGTTGTCTGTACTGCCTCGAGGCCGGCTCGAGCCCCCGGCTACGTCCGGGTCAGCGCGGCGGCGAGGTCGGCCGGCCGGCGGGTGCTGACCAGCCAGTACGGCGTCGGGTCATCCGGATCGTCGAGCACGATCAGCACCATCGGCTTGACCCAGGTGCGGTGCTCGACGTACGCGGCGGGGTCTAGCTGGCGACCGAGGGCAGCCGACTTCGCCGTACCCGGGACGACGGCGACCCGGGCGATCGCGTCCAGTGGCAGGTGGGCGCGGCCCGCACGCAACTCGCCGGGTGCGCCGCCGATGCCGTCGAAGACCTCCACCCGTACCCGGCTGAGCCACACCAGTGCCCACGCGGCCAGCGGCGTCAACAGAACGAACGGCACCCACTTGACCAGACTGCGCACCCCCATGTTGACCTCGACGGCGAGCAAGACCACGACGACGAGGCCGGCGATCCACCACCACAGCGGCACCCACAGCCGCTCGGAGTAGCGCGGAGCTGCGGCGACGCGGTCGGTGAGCGGGGATGCAGGTTGGGGGTTCTCGGACACGCATCCAGAGTAGTCTCGGTGCACGTGAACGATCTTCCTGCCATCGAGCTGCTGCGCCTCGATCCCGAGATACCGGTCCCGCAACGTGCGCACGAGTCGGACGCGGGAGTCGACCTGTGTTCCACCATGGACGTCACGATCGAACCGGGCGAGCGGGTGCTCGTCGGGACGGGGATCGCCATCGCCCTCCCGGTCGGCACGGTCGGCCTGATCCATCCGCGTTCAGGCCTCGCGGCCAAGTCCGGACTGTCGGTGGTCAACACGCCCGGCACGATCGATGCCGGCTATCGCGGCGAGATCAAGGTCTGCCTGATCAATCACGACCCACGTACCCCGATCGACATCCGGCGGGGAGACCGCATCGCGCAGCTGCTGGTGCAGCGCGTCGAGCTGGTCTCGTTCGTCGAGGTCGACTCGCTCGACGACACCAGCAGGGGCACCGGAGGCCACGGCTCCAGTGGTGGACATGCGATCCTGCACGCTGTGTCGGCACTGCCCGAGGAAGAGGCGCAATGATTTTCGGACGCAAGAACAAGACATCAGCGGCGGCCGACGAGCAGCCGGACCGGTTCGAGGACCTGCGCGGCGACGCGCCCGAGCCCGCCGTCGCCGACGAACGCGACGACGAGTTCGAGGTCACGGAGGAGCGCGGTCCGTACGACGCGACCGAGTTCGACGCCGCGGACCTCGAGGAGGAGGCCGCCAGCCGACTCGACCTCGGGTCCGTGCTGGTGCCGATGCCCGAGGGCGGGCAGATCCAGGTCGAGATGGCCCCGGACGGCAGCCCGCAGGCGATTCATCTGGTCACCCAGCACGGCCGGATCACCGTGGCCGCGTACGCGGCGCCGAAGTCCCCGGGCCAGTGGCGTGAGGTCGCGGGTGACCTCGCCGAGTCGCTGCGCGCGGACAACGCCGCGGTCAGCGTCGAGGGCGGCCCGTGGGGCCGTGAGCTGCACGCGGTCACCCCGAACGCGGACCTGCGCTTCATCGGTATCGACGGCTACCGCTGGATGATTCGGTGCGTCGCCGCCGGCCCGACCGGAACCGCGGGCGTCGACTCGGCCCTCGCCGAGACCGCGCGGGAGGTGCTGCGCGAGACCATCGTCAAGCGCGGCGACGAGCCGAACCCGGTCCGCACCCCCCTGCCGGTGGTGCTGCCGCAGGCGCTGGCCGAGCAGCTGGTCGCGGCCCAGCAGCAGCAGATGGAGGCCCAGCAGCAGCAGCTGGAGGCGCAGCAACAGCAGCTGCAGCAGCAGGCTCTCGCGGAGCAGCAGGCCGCGGTCGCCGAGGCCGTGCTCGAGCAGCAGGCCCAGCCGGAACCGCCGGAGGAGCGTCCGGGCGGATCCGGCTCGGCGATGCAGCAGCTCGGCCGCTAGCGCGCCGCCCGCGAGAGGGCGGCCAGGCAACCGCGCCCGAGCGCTCCGGGATCGGCACCCACCTGGTCGAGGGTGACGGTCTCGATGGCCGAGTGCGGGAGCAGGGCCGCCCACTGCTCGCCCACGGCCAGGGGATGTACCGGATCGTCGGTGGCCGAGCAGATGCCCACCGGCGTGACCGTGCTGGCCATCTCGTCCTCGTCGAGCCCCCGGTACCCGGCAGCCTCGTCGAGAGCCAGGGGAAGGTGCGGCCACTGCGACCGCCACGACCGTTCCAGTTCGCCGCCGAGCCAGGCCGGCGAGGACTCGATCATCGCGCCGGTGACGGCCTCGAGTCCGTCGGCACGCAACCGGCTCGCGGTGAGCGTCGCGCTCAGCGCCGCCGGGGCGTCGATGGGATCGCCGGTCCAGGCGGGCAGCGCGGCCAGCACGCCGGCCGCCAGCGAACCGTGGCGGGCGGCCCACTGCAGGGCGACCGCGGCGCCGATGGAGATGCCGCCCGCGAGGATCGGTCCGTGCCGATCGGCGGCCGCGGTGAGCGCGTCGAGGTAGCTGCCGACGACGCGGCGCGGATCCGGGTCCACCGCGACGACATCCACTCCGACCTGCGACAACGCGTCCGTGAACGCGCGCGCGGCGAAATGTGCGTCGGATCCGGTTCCGGGCAGGACCACCGCTACCCGCGGCAGGGTCAGTTCTGGCATACGTCGATACTGCCCGGTGGGTGTGACGGTGCTCGCAGACGGTGTGGTTAGCGGTATGGGTTGGGGTTACAGTGGCGATCACAGGAAGACCTACCACGCGGGGCGAGGCTCGCACCGCACATGCTCCAGGAGCGCGCAATGGCACTCGCGGCCAACGGTTACTTTCGTCGACTCACCCGTCGACTGACCGAGGACGTCGATCAGCTCGACGCCGAGGAGATGGCCAGCTTGTCGGAGGCCTCGGGGGCGCAGCGCGCTTGCGACTGCTCCCGCGGGGAGGAGGTCACGATGCTCGGTCGGCTGCGCAGCGTCGAGGCCTGTCCGAAGTCCGCCAACGCGAGCGTCGAGGCCGAGTTCTTCGACGGCACGGACGCGGTCACCCTGGTGTGGATCGGCAGGCGCCGGATCGCGGGTATCGATCCGGGCAAGAAGCTGATGGTGCGCGGGCGTCTCGGCGACCGCAACGGTCAGAAGGTCATCTTCAACCCGTACTACGAGCTCCGCGGCGACGCCTGATCGACGCCGCCTCGACGGGGCCGCCCGACAGGTGTGGCAGGCTCGTGGAGTGAGCGACACGCAGCAGCAGTCCATTCTCGAACAGCTCGGTGGCATCAGCGGGCTGGTGTACTCGACGCTGCCGATCCTGCTCTTCGTGCCGGTCAACAGCGTGTTCGGGCTCACCGCCGCGATCTGGGCCGCGCTCGGGGTCGCCGCGGTCGTGCTGGTCTGGCGACTGGTGGTCCGCGGCACCATCCAGCCTGCGATCTCCGGTTTCATCGGCGTTGGCATCTGCGCGTTCATCGCGCACCGGACCGGCGACGCCAAGGGCTACTTCCTGTTCGGCATCTACACCTCGCTGCTGTACGCCGCCGTGTTCGTCGTCTCGATCCTGGTGCGCTGGCCGCTGGTCGGCGTGCTGTGGGGTTTCCTGAACGGCCACGGCAACAGCTGGCGCAAGTCCCGGCCGGCGCTGCGGGCCTACGACATCGCGACCGTCGCCTGGGCGCTGGTGTTCGCTGCGCGGTACCTGGTGCAGTCGCAGCTCTACGACACCGACCACACCGGTTGGCTCGCGGTCTCGCGAGTCGGGATGGGGTGGCCGCTGACGGCACTGGTGCTGTTGGTCACCGTGTGGGCGGTGCGGCGTGCGGACCGGATCGTGGACGAGTCGGGTGTCGACGAGCCCGTCCTCGACACCGACGCGGCTCCGGACGTCGAGGCCGGACGGCCCGTGCCCGGGACCGAGGACCGCGGCGAGTCCGGTCCCGACCTGAACAGGCCGTGATGTCGGCCGAATGAATGTCGGTCGTTCGGATTAATTGCGCAGAGCCAACTGTTATCGAAATGCGAGCAAATTGTGATCTGACCCACTATTTCGACTCGTTTCGGCAAACAGCTCGGCTCGGGGCATTCGGAATTCGCGAGCGAATACGGGTGGTTCATTCGACCGGTAGTCCGGCCTCGAGCAGTTCGAGCGCCCGGATCGGGTACCGAAGGTCCTGCGGGGCCGTGCCCGCCATCGCCAGTACCGCTCCGGTCATCGCGCCGACCAGGACCCGCAGCCGGGTGTCGTCCCGGCTACGGCCCAATCGTGTGGCCAGGAGTTCGACGCCGTAGTCGATGCTCCGGTAGAGCTCGTCGGTGAAGGCGGCCCGCAGCGCCGGCACCGCGAACATCAGCCGCGTGCGGGCCAGTTCGAGCGCGATCTGCTCCTCGGACATAGCGGCCAGGGTCGCCTCGTAGGCCTGGCGCAGCGCGGTCAGCGGCGGCACGTCGAGCGGGATCTGTTCGAGAGCGGCGAGGGTCGGGTCGTCCAGGTCGTCCGCCATGACGACCCGCTCCTTGGTCGGGAAGTAACGGAAGAACGTGCTGGGGGACACCTCGGCGGCCTCGGCGATCTGCTCGACGGTGGTCGCCTCGTAGCCCTGGGACTCGAACAGCCGCATGGCTTCTGCGCGGATGGTGGCCCTGGTCTTGAGCTTCTTGCGCTCGCGCAATCCGGGTCGGTCAGATCGTGGTGCCATGGCTCAAGCTTTCCGTACCGGTGCGCGGCGGGGGTTCGGGCGCGCCGTCGGCGGCGTCCTCCTCGGGCGCCGGGCGCAGCGGGAGCGCGATCGCGGCCGCGACGGCGCACCCCACCGAGACCGCCACGGTCACCCACAGCACCGCGGACATGCCCGCGACGAACGACTCCCCGGCAGTGCGGGCCAACGCCGGCATGCCCGACTGCTGCGCGATCGCCATGGCGGACGCGACGCCGTCGCGGGCGCGTTCGGCCGCCGCGGGTGGGAGCGCGCCGGTGTCGAGGTGTGCGCGGTAGGTCGAGGCCAGCACCGTGCCGAGGACGGCGACGCCGATCGTGCCGCCCGCCTGTCGCAGCGCCTGGATCAGCGCGGATCCCGATCCCGACCGCTCTGCAGACAGGGTGCCGACGGCGGCGGCCATCGCCACCGGCATCACCAGCCCCAGCCCGGTTCCGGCGAGGGTCAGCCAGCAGGCCACGAGCGGGTACGGCGTGCCGGTCGAGGTGAAGGTGGCGAACAGGGCCGAGCCGGCGAGGACCGCGAATCCCAGTCCGATCACGGCACCGGGTCCCAGGCGGAGCCCGAGCGCGGCGCCGAGGCGTGTGCCGATCACCAGGCCGCCGATCAGCGGCAGCAGTTCGAGGCCGGTGTGAAAGGCGTCGCTGCCCCGCACGGACTGGAAGAGCTGCGGAAGCGAGAAGAACAGGCCGAACATGACGAAGGTCACCGCGGTGGAAAGTGCTGCACCCCAGGTGAACTCGCGGCTTCGCAGCAGGGTCAGGTCGATCAGGGGGTAGCGAGCGTGGCGCTGGCGGACGACGAACGCGGCCAGGACGACGACGCCGGTCGCGAGGCTCGCCAGGGTGACCGGATCGCCCCAGCCGTCCTCGCCGGCCCGGATGAAGCCGTACGTCAGCGCGAGCAGTCCCAGTGCCGACAGCACCGCCCCGGGCAGGTCGAAGGGCAACCGCTGGGCGGCGCGCGACTCCGGCACCAGTGTCACGATCGCGAGCAGGCCGACGCAGACGAGTGGCACGTTGATCAGGAACACCGAGCCCCACCAGTAGTGCTGCAACAGCCAGCCGCCCACGATCGGGCCGAGGGGCAGTCCGACCGCCGTCGCGGTGACCCAGACGGCCAGCGCGCGGGCCTGCTCGCGCCTGTCGGGGAACATGACCGGCAGCACCGCCATCGACATCGGCATCATGACGGCGGCGGCCAGGCCGAGAACCGCTCGCGCGCCGATCAGTTCGCCGGCCGTGCGGGAGTAGGCGCACGCCACCGACGCGACACCGAACAGTGCCGTCGCCGCGACGAGCATGCGCTTGCGGCCGACGCGGTCGCCGACGCCGCCGGCCGGCAGCAGCGCCCCCGCCAGCACCAGGGTGTAGGCCGTGCTGAACCACTGCAGTTGCGACGTGGTGGCGTGCAGGTCCACCGCGAGGGTGGGCAGCGCGACGACGAGGACTGTGGTGTCGAGGCCGATGGTGAGCATGGCCACCGCGAGGGCGGCGAGTGCCCACCAGCGATTGGTGGTGGTCGTGGAGGCGGCGGCTGGTGTCATGAGAGAGACTCCAATGTGAATGAAGCTGTAAACTGAATGTAGCTCTCATAATTTCCCGGGACAAGGGGCATGGGGAATCAACCGGCCGGGCGGTGCCGCCACCGCCCTCCGGGGGAGTTCCTCACCTCGACGGCGTGTGAACCGAACGCGGGGTGAGTGCCGAGGTCACCTCGACGCGGTCAGCGCTTGACGCCGACCGCCGCGCGCAGTTCGTCCTCAACCTCGACCGACGCCACGAACAGCAGTTCGTCGCCGCCCTCGATCGGGTCGTCCTGCTGCGGCACGATCACCCGACCGCCGCGGATGATCGTGACCAGCGCGGCATCGCGCGGCAGCTGGATCTTGCGCACCGGCTTGCCGGCGAGCTCGGTGTCCGCCGGCAGGGTGATCTCGACCAGGTTGGCCTGTCCCTGACGAAACGTCATGAGCCGGACCAGGTCTCCGACCGAGACGGCCTCCTCGACGAGTGAGGCGAGCATCCGTGGCGTCGAGACCGCCACGTCCACGCCCCAGGACTCGTCGAAGAGCCACTCGTTGCGCGGATCGTTGACCCGGGCAACGACTCGGCGGACGCCGAACTCGGTCTTGGCGAGCAGGCTGACCACGATGTTGACCTTGTCGTCGCCGGTCGCGGCGATGACCACGTCGTAGGACTCGAGTTTCGCGGACTCGAGCAGTGCCAGCTCGCAGGCGTCGGCGTGCACCCAGTGCGCCTCCGGGATCGCCTCGGGGTCGACGTGTTCGAGTTTGCGCTCGAGCAGCGTCACGTAGTGCTCGCCGCGGACCAGTTCGCGGGCAATGGAGCGGCCTACGGCGCCTGCTCCGGCGATTGCGACTCTCATCGGTGCCGTCCGATCGGGTTGGGGAGGTGGGCGGGAAGGTGGGCGATCACGAGTCGCTCGGCGGCGGGGTGGCGGCCAGCGCCACGGCCTCGGCGACCGTCCCGGACACCGCGGCGATGTACACCTGGTCGTCGGCCTGGATCACGGTCTTGCGGTCGGGCAGCAGCCCGGTGCCGAACCTGATCAGGAAGGCGACCCGGGACGTGGTGAACTCCTCGAGCTCGGTCACCAGGTGGCCGACCCAGTCCTCGTGCAGGTCCAGTTCGGCGACCGCCACGGTGCCCGACGGGTCGCGCCACTTGGTGGTGTGCGATTCGCGGGTGAGGTGGTGCAGGAAGCGGTCCGTGGTCCACGGGACCGTCGCGACGGTCGGGATGCCGAGCCGTTCGTACACGGCCGCGCGCTTGGCGTCGTAGATGCGGGCGACGACCCGGCCGACGCCGAAGGTCTCGCGCGCCACCCGGGCGGAGATGATGTTCGAGTTGTCGCCGGAGGACACCGCCGCGAACGCCTCCGCCCGCTCGATGCCCGCCTTGAGCAGCACGTCGCGGTCGAATCCCATCCCGACCACCCGCCGCCCGGTGAACTCGGGGTCGAGACGCCGGAACGCCTCCGGGTCCCGATCGATGATCGCGACCTCGTGACCGATCCGGGCCAGTCCGGCCGCGAGGGCCGATCCGACCCGGCCGCACCCCATCACGACTACGTACACCGCTGGCCTCCGCTCATCGGTTCCCCGACGCTGTCTCGAGCTCGCCGCGGCGCGGCGAAGTTGAATGAACCCGAACGGTACCGCCCCAAGTTCGCCGCTGCCCGCGCACCTCGGCATTCCGGGCCCGGCGCGGCGCCACAGTTCCGGTGAACGGCCCGCGATGGCACTGGATCGGTTCCGACGGCTTACGCTTTCCCGGTGTCAAAGCTGTCGACCGCGACCAAGCGGCTGTTGGTGGGTAGACCGTTCCGAAGCGACAAGTTGGGGCACACGCTGTTGCCCAAGCGGATCGCCCTGCCGGTCTTCGCTTCCGACGCGATGTCCTCCGTGGCGTACGCACCCGAGGAGATCTTCCTCGTGCTGTCGGTCGCCGGTATCTCCGCGTACGCGTACACGCCGTGGATCGGCCTCGCCGTCTGTGTCGTGATGGCGGTGGTCGTCGCGAGCTACCGGCAGAACGTGCACGCGTATCCGTCGGGCGGCGGCGACTACGAGGTCGCGACGACCAACCTCGGGCCGACCGCCGGTCTGACCGTCGGCAGCGCGCTGATGGTCGACTACGTGCTGACCGTTGCGGTCTCGATCTCGTCGGCGGCCTCGAACATCGGCTCGGCGGTGCCGTTCGTGGCCACCCACAAGGTGTTGTTCGCGGTGGCGGCCATCGCGCTGCTCACCGCGATGAACCTGCGCGGCATCCGGGAATCGGGCACGGCGTTCGCCATCCCGACCTACGCGTTCATCGTCGGCATGTTCCTGATGCTGGTGTGGGGCCTGTTCCGCATCTACGTGCTCGGCGACAACGTCCAGGCCGAGTCCGCCGGATTCGAACTCCACGCCGAGGACCAGCACATGTTCGGCATCGCGTTCGCCTTCCTGATCGCCCGCGCGTTCTCGTCCGGCTGTGCGGCGCTCACCGGTGTCGAGGCGATCAGCAACGGCGTGCCCGCATTCCGCAAGCCGAAGTCGCGCAACGCCGCGACCACCCTGCTCCTGCTCGGCACCATCGCCATCGTGCTGTTGATGGGCATCATCATCCTCGCCCAGAAGATCGGCATCGTGTACGCCCACGACCCGGCCACCCAGTTGTCCGGTGCGCCCGCGGGCTACCAGCAGAAGACCCTGATCGCGCAGCTGGCCGAGGCCGTCTTCAACGGGTTCCCGGTCGGCTTCTACTTCATCGCCACCGTCACCGCGCTGATCCTGGTGCTCGCCGCGAACACCGCGTTCAACGGGTTCCCGGTGCTCGGTTCGATTCTCGCGCAGGACCGCTACCTGCCTCGCCAGCTGCACACCCGCGGCGACCGGCTCGCCTTCAGCAACGGCATCCTGTTCCTGTCCGGCGCGGCGATCGCCTTCGTGGTGCTGTTCGGCGCCGAGGTCACCAAGCTGATCCAGCTCTACATCGTCGGTGTGTTCGTCTCGTTCGTGCTCAGCCAGACCGGCATGATCCGGCACTGGACCCGGCACCTGAAGTCCGAGTCGGATCCCGCCCAGCGCAGGAGGATGAAGCGCTCGCGGGTGATCAACTCCATCGGACTCGCGATGACCGGCGCCGTGCTGGTGATCGTCCTGCTCACCAAGTTCGCGGCGGGCGCGTGGATCGCGATCGTCGCGATGGTCGCGATCTTCGCGGTGATGAAGATGATCCGCAGGCACTACGACAGCGTCGCCGCCGAGCTCGAGGAGGTCGAGTGGGACGGCGTGCTGCCGAGTCGCACGCACTCGATCGTGCTCGTGTCCAAGCTGCACATGCCCACGCTGCGGGCGATCAACTACGCGAGGGCGACCCGGCCGGACACGCTGGAGGCGGTCACGGTCAACGTCGACGAGCCGGACACCCGCGCGCTGGTGCGCGAGTGGGAGCGCAGCGACATCACGGTGCCGCTCAAGGTGGTCGAGTCGCCGTACCGCGAGATCACCAAGCCGGTCCTCGACTACGTCAAGCGGGTGCGGCGTGACTCGCCGCGGGACGTGGTGACCGTGTTCATCCCCGAGTACGTGGTCGGTCACTGGTGGGAGCAGATCCTGCACAACCAGAGCGCGCTCCGGCTCAAGAGCCGGCTGCTGTTCCAGCCCGGCGTGATGGTCACCAGCGTGCCCTGGCAGCTGACCTCCTCCGAGAAGGCCCGCGATCGTGCGCGGCGGGTCGAGCCGTCGGCCGCGCCCGGCGCGACCCGCCGCGGGTTCGACGCGCCCGAGGGAAAGCAGTGAGCGAAAGCTGGTTCGGACGGGAACTCGAACTGCGGCTGGGCAATCCGGGTCACGGCGGGTTCTGCGTCGCCCGCCACGACGGCCGCGTCGTGTTCGTCCGGCACGGGCTGCCCGGCGAGCTGGTGCGGGCCCGCGTCACCGAGGACCGTGGCGGCTCGTTCTGCCGGGCCGACGCGGTGGAGATCGTCGAGGCCTCGGCCGACCGAGTTCCGGCGCTGTGCCCGATCTCCGGCCCGGGCGGCGCCGGGTGCTGCGACTTCTCCCACGCGAGCCTGCCCGCGCAGCGTGCGATGAAGGCGTCGGTGGTCGCCGAGCAGTTGCGTCGCCTCGCCGGGGTGGAGCGCGAGGTCGAGGTCGAGGACCTGCCCGGGACGGGCAACGGCACCGGCTGGCGGACCCGGCTGAGGCTCGCCGTCGACGCGGACGGCAGGGCCGGCTTCCACGGGTACCGCAGCAGCCGGGTGGTGACCGAACTGCTCTGCCCGCAGCCGGTTCTGGGGATGTACCAGTCGCTGGACGAGCGGGACTGGCGGCCGGGCGGCGAGATCCAGGTCACCGTCGACGCGGACGGGTCCCGGCACGTGGTCGAGATCGAACCGGCGCGGGTCTCGCGCACCGGACGTCGCAGTCCGGGCCGACGGGGTGCCACCGCCCGGCGGGCCGCGTCCGCGGGACCGCGGCGCGAACACGTGGTCATCGGGAGCGGTCGGGCCGTCGAGCGGGTGGGCGGCCGGGAGTGGGAACTGTCGGCAACCGGCTTCTGGCAGGCGCATCGCGGCGCCGCCGGCGCCTACTCGGCGGTGGTCGGGGAGTGGTCGGGTCTGACCCCCGGCCGGGCGGCCTGGGACCTGTACGGCGGTGTCGGCGTGTTCGCGGCGGAACTGGGCCGGCAGGTCGGCGACCGCGGCACGGTCGTGTCGGTGGAGTCCTCACGCGGCGCGGTTGTCGACGGCCGTGCCGCGCTCGGCGACCTCGGGCAGGTGCGACTACTGGCCGAACGGGTCGAGTCGGCACTGGGGGAGCTGCCGGTGCCGGTGGACGCGGTGGTCCTGGACCCGCCGCGGTCCGGCGCGGGTCGTGCGGTGGTCGAGGCCGTCGCGGCGGCGAATCCGGCGACGGTGATCCATATCGGCTGCGATCCGGCCGCGTTCGGTCGGGATGTCGGGCTGTACCTGGGCCAGGGCTACCGCCTCGAGCGGCTGCGCGCGTTCGACGCCTTCCCGCTCACCCATCACATGGAGTGTTTGGCGCTGTTGGTGCGGGCTTCGAGCTAGACGGCGCTCGTCCGCCCCGCCCGACGACCAGCTCGGTCGCCTGCACCACGAGGTCGGGAGTCTGCTGCGTCACAACAAGTTGCTTGGGCAATACAAGCAATATATAGTTGCTTACTGCAAGCATCATTAATGTCTCTTTACTCGAGGGATGCAGTCATGACCGTCCGTACCGCGACCGCGGAGGATCTCGTGGAAGAGGTCTTCCTCTTCGGCCGGGTTCTGCGCAACGTCCTCGTCGCGGGCAGCGACGACGGCCTGCCGCCCGCGCTGCTCGGCGTCCTGCACGTGCTCGTCACCGTGGGGCCGTGCCGGCAGAACGAACTGGCGAACCACCTCTGTGTCAGCCAGTCGTCGCTGAGCCGGCAGATCGCCGACCTCGTCGACGCGGGCTTCGTCGAACGACGTCCCGACCCGGTGGACGGGCGGGCATCGCTGGTGCAGCTCTCCGAGTCGGGTGCAGAACTACTGAACAAGAACAAAGAAGACCGAGCCGATCGTCTCCACGACCTGCTCGCGGGATGGAGTCAGGACGAGGCCGACGCCGCTCTCGCCTCGCTTCGCCACCTCAAGAACACCTTCTCGACCCCGCCGGCGCGGAAACCCGTGGCCGGAACCAATTCTCATCTTCCGGGGGGACACCGCCCATGACCACCACCCAACCGACAGGGCGGCACGCCGCCCCGCCCGGCGCCGAGCAGCTCATGACGCACCGCGAGATCCTCGAGGTGCTCGCCGGACTGCTGGCGGCGCTGTTCACCGCGCTGATCAGCTCGACCATCGTCTCGACCGCGCTGCCCACCATCATCGGCGACCTCGACGGCAGCCAGACCCAGTACGCCTGGGTCATCACCACCTCGCTGCTGGCGACCGCGGCGTCCACCCCGATCTGGGGCAAGCTCTCCGACCTGTACAACAAGAAGACCCTGGTCCAGAGCGCGATCGTGATCTTCGTGGTCGGCTCGGTGATCGCAGGCCTCGCACAGAACGTGCCGATCCTGCTCGGCGCCCGCGTCGTCCAGGGCGTCGGTATGGGCGGCCTGACCGCCCTCGTCGTGGCGATCATCGGCACCATCATCCCGCCGCGTGATCGCGGCCGGTACTCGGGCTACACCGGTGCGGTCATGGCCGTCGCGATGGCCGGCGGTCCGGTCCTCGGCGGCGTCATCGCGGACGGGCTCGGCTGGCGCTGGTGCTTCTTCGTCTGCGTCCCCCTCGCCGTGATCGCGCTGTTCCTGCTGCAGAAGACGCTGCACATCGAGACCGAACGCAAGGACGGCGTGTCCATCGACTGGCTCGGCGCCACCCTCCTCACCGCGGGCGTCTCCGTGCTGCTGGTGTGGGTCTCGTTCGCGGGCAAGCCGACCTACTACGACTGGTTCTCCGCCGAGTCCTTCGGGCTCGTCGCCCTGGGCCTGGTGCTGCTGATCGCCACCGTCTTCGTCGAGAGCAAGGCGAAGTCGCCGATCATTCCGCTGCCGATCGTGCGTGAGCGGACCACCGCGCTCGCCATCACCGCCTCGGTCGCGGTGGGCGTCGGACTGTTCGGTGCCACCACGTTCCTGGGTCAGTACTTCCAGACCGCGCGCGGGCACACCCCGACCGAGGCCGGACTGCTCACCATCCCGATGGTCTTCGGCATGCTCGTCGGCACCGTCGGCTCGGGTCAGCTGATCACCCGGTTCGGCAAGTGGAAGGGCTTCGTCGTCGTCGGCGCGGTCCTGCAGATGGTCGGGTTCCTCATGCTGAGCACCATCGACCACGAGACCAAGACGTGGTTGATCGGGCTGATGATCGCGGTGCTGGGTCTGGGCACCGGCATGCTGATGCAGAACGTCGTGCTCGCGGTGCAGAACACGGTCAGCGTGCACAACATCGGCGCGTCCAGCAGCGTGGTCGCCTTCTTCCGCACGTTCGGCGGCGCGATCGGCGTCTCGGTCCTCGGCTCGGTGCTCGCCACCCGCGTCACCGATCTCACCGCGCAGGGATTCGCGAAGCTCGGCATCGACAGCCACACCCCGGGCGGCGGCGGCAACCTGAACCTCAAGGCGCTCCCGGCGCCCGTGCAGGACGTGATCCGGGCGTCCTACGGCGACGCGACCGGCCGGATCTTCCTGATCGCGGCCGGGGTCGCGGTGGTCACGCTGATCGCGGTGAGCTTCCTGCCCAACAAGCCGCTGCGCACCACGATCGACCTGAAGCCCTCCGTTGCCGACGAGGAGTACGCGAAGGTCTGAGCCACCGCGGAGGGAGAGACGGCCCGACCCCCACGAGGGGCCGGGCCGTCTCTGTCTCGGGCGTCAGACCAGACGCCAACGCACCCGCACCGACGCGGACAGTTCGGTCTCGCCGCGCTCGATCGGCATCGCGTCGTGCGAGGCGCTCGCGGCACGCAGCATCGGCCGCGGGGTCGCCGGCGGCTCGGCGCCCTCGCACACCTCGAGCACCTTGCCCAGTTCGCGGTCGGAGAGGCGAGCGAACTGCGTCGCCTTGGTGAGGGCGTCGGCGAACGCGGCGTCGCGTGCCGCGCTCAGCAGCGCCGCCTGCTCGGCGACCGCGAGTTCCAGGCCGCCGAGCCGGACGTCGTCGCCGCCCGCGGCGACGCACTCGCCGATCACCCGACCGGGCTCGGACAGCTCGCGCAGGGTCACCGACAGTGAGGTGCTCGCGACGTAGCCGACGACCTGCTGGCCCGCGCCCTCCTGCCACACGGTGTCCGCGTGCACCGACAGCCCGGTGGTCGCGATGTCGGCCGGCGCTACCCCCGCCGTGTGCAGGGCGGCGGACACGGCCCGCGCCGCTTCGGCCGCCCGCTCGAACGCGCCGGCCACGTCGGGACGCCGGACCTCCACCGACACCGTGACCCGCATGACGTCGGGCACGGCGGCGGCCACCCCGTTGCCGGTGACGGTGACGGACGACTTCATCTCGCTCCTCACGACTTCCGGTTGTACAGGCGCATGGTGATCGGGCCGAAGACCAGGACGAATCCGGCGCACCAGGCGAGCACGATGCCCAACTGGGCGAACTCGAGGCTGCCGGCCATCAGGCCGCGGATCGCGGTCACCAGCTTGCTGATCGGGTTGACGTCGACGAACGACCGGAGCCAGCCCGGCATGGTGGACGGGTCCACGAAGATGTTGCTCGCGAAGGTGAGCGGGAACAGGATGAACATCGACACGCCCATCACCGCCTGCTCGGTGCGCATCAGCATCGCGAACATCGTCCAGATCCACGACATGCTGAACGAGAACAGCAGCAGCAGTGCAATGGAGGCGACCACCCCGATCACTCCGCCCTGCGGCCGGAAGCCCAGGATCAGGCCGAGAATCATCACGATCACCGACGCGATGGTGTAGCGGACGACGTCGCCCAACAGCGCGCCGACCAGGGGAGCGGGCCGCCAGATCGGCAGCGACCGGAACCGGTCGAAGACGCCCTTCTCGATGTCCTTGTTCAGCGTGAGCCCGGTGTACATCGTGATCATCACGACCGTCTGCACCAGGATCCCGGGAATCAGGAACTGGACGTAGGCCTCGGTGGAACCGGCCAATGCGCCGCCGAACAGGTAGGTGAACATCAGCGTGAACATGATCGGGAACATGGTCACGTCGAAGAGCTGCTCGGGGACGTGTTTGATCTTCAGCAGCGCGCGCCAGCCGAAGGACAACGCCGCGGTCAGGCCGCTGGGCCGGGCGGGTCGGGGGCCGTCGAGCGCGAGGGCCTCGCCGACAGCGGTGGCGGTGGGGTCGGAACGTTCGGCGGTGGAGGTCATGACGCGGTCTCCCTCGTGGTCTGCGGTGCGTCGGATTCGGCGGGGTGGCCGGTCAGGGCCAGGAACACCTCGTCGAGGCTGGGCTGGCCGAGCGCGAAGGTGGTGACCTCGATCCCCGCGTCGTGCAGGGCCGGCAGCGCGCGGGCCACCCGCCGGGGATCGTCGGTGCGGGCGGTCAGTGCCGCGGGATCGGACTCCTCGGCGACCTCGACCCCGAGGATGTCGGTGAGCAGCACGGCGGCGGCGCTGCGCCGCGACGGATCGGCGACCCGCACGTGCAGGGCACCCGACCCGACGGAGGCCTTCAGTTCGCCGGTGGTGCCCTCGGCGATCACCCGGCCGTGGTCGATGACCGCGACCCGGTCCGCGAGCTGGTCGGCCTCGTCGAGGTACTGGGTGGTCAGCAGCACGGTGGTGCCGCCGTTCACGAGCGCGCGGACGATCTCCCAGACCTGGTTGCGGCTGCGGGGGTCGAGGCCGGTGGTCGGCTCGTCGAGGAAGATCAGCTCGGGGGTGACGATGATGCTCGCCGCGATGTCGAGGCGCCGCCGCATGCCCCCGGAGAAGTTCTTCACCTGTCGCGATCCGGCCTCGCTGAGGTCGAACGCGGCCAGGAGCTGAGCGGCACGGTCGCGGGCCGCGGCGCGGGAGAAGCCGTACAGCCGCGCCAGCAGGAGCAGGTTCTCGGTGCCGGTCAGGTCCTCGTCGAGGGAGGCGAACTGGCCGGTCAGCGAGACCTTTCCGCGCACCGTGTCCGCATCGCGCCGGACGTCGTGCCCGAGCACGCGGGCGCTGCCGTCGTCGATCTCGAGCAGGGTGGCGAGCATCCTGATCGTGGTTGTCTTGCCCGCTCCGTTGGGGCCGAGGACGCCGTACACGCCGCCAGTGGGGACGGAGAGGTCCACGCCGTCCACCGCGACGTTGGATCCGAATCGTTTGACGAGGCCATGGGTTTCGATCGCGAGATCTGTGTCGACGCGCATGGGGTCCACCCTGTCCGATTTCGGTGGATCGGGCAACGGATTTACCCGATCGGATCCGGTGTCACCGGGCGCGGATCAGCGGGCCCGCGGTCGTGGTCATCGTGCGGATCGCCGTGTCGAGCTGTGCGTATGCGCCCTTGGCCAGCCGGTCCAGGAGGGCCAGCTTGAGTTCGGGCGCCTCCGCGGTCAGGGCCGCGAACCGCTCCGGTGGCAGCACCGCGAGCCGCACCGGGCTGTCGGTGTGTACGTCGTTGAGGAACGTGCCGCCGATGAGCGTCGGCATCTCCCCGAACGACATGCCGGCACCCAGCGTGGTGATCCGGTGCGGTGTCCCGTCGGCGCCCGTGACCACCGTGCTGACGCGGCCGGACAGGATCAGGAAGATGCCGGCCGCGTCGTCGCCGCGTCGCACCACCGTCCTGCCGCCCGCGATCTCGCGGATCTCGAGGTCCTTCGCGAAGCGCTCGCGCTGCGGCCCGGTCAGCTCGGCGAGCAAGGGGTGCTCGGCGAGCGGGATCTCCGCCGGGGTCCGGTCGGCACCGCAGTGCCGGTCCAGGATCACCTCCTCGCACCACTCGAGCGCGCTGTCCAGGTCGACGAACACCCGACCGCCGGCGCCGGTCGGCGCGATGGTCGAGCTGGTGTAGCCGAGCAGTCCCTCGGGGTCGACGAAGGCGGCCCGGCAGCCCTGTGCGTCGAGCGCGTCGTGCAGGTCGGCGAGCATGCGGCCGGCCACCTCGCTCACCTCGTCGACCCGCCGAATGTCCACCACCAGCGCCTCCAGGTCGTCGCCGCGGTCGCCGATCTCCCGGACCGCGGTCTCGGCGCCGGCGAACAGCAGGTCGCCGTGCAGTTCGTAGATGCGGGCGCGGTCGCCGAGCCGCTCGAGCGTGTCCAGTTCCGGACCGCTCCGTCGCTGCCGCGAGGGGGCCTCGCCGACCGTGTAGCTGGACCGGATCGCCGAGCGCGCCGCGCGGGTGACGTGCAGGAAGTGCAGCTCCAGCTGACGGGAGAGTTCCTGGCAGGCCTGCACCCCGCGCACGCTGTTTCCGTGCGCGTCGAGTCGCGGCGAGTGCACGGCGATGCCGATCTGCCCAGGCAGGACGGCGAGGACGCCGCCGCCGACCCCGCTCTTGGCGGGCAGACCGACCCGCGCGATCCAGTCGCCCGCCGCGTCGTACATGCCGCACGAGGTCATCACGCTCAGGACGCGTTCGACCAGGGTCGGGGCCAGGGCCTGTTCGCCGGTGATCGGGTTGGTCCCGTTGTTGGCCAGCGTCGCGGCCATCACCGCGAGGTCCCGGGACGTCACGTTGATCGAGCACTGCCGGAAGTACAGGTCGACGGCCTCGTCGGGATCGCCGGTGATGATGTCGAACGAACGCAGCATGTGCCCGATGGCCCGGTTCCGGTGCCCGGTGCGGGCCTCGGAGGCGTACACGTCGGCGTTCATGGTCAGCTCGCGTCCGGCGTACGTCGAGTAGCAGCGTCGCAGGCGCTCGAAGCGCTCCGCGGGGTCCGCACCCGCGATCAGTGACGCCGAGGTGATCGCGCCCGCGTTGATCATGGGGTTCCGCGGCCGCTCGGTCAGCGGGTCGAGGCTGATCTCGTTGAACGGCTCGCCCGAGGGTTCGACGTCGATCTTCTCCGCGACGGCGGCGAGCCCGCGATCGGCGAGGGCGAGGCCGTAGGTGAGGGGTTTGGAGATCGACTGGATGGTGAACTCCGTGCCCGACCCGCCGGCTTCGTAGACGAACCCGTCGCTGGTGGCCAGGCACAGGGAGAACTCGTCGGCGGGGACCGCGGCCAGTTCGGGAATGTAGTCGGCGAGTGCGCCCGCCCGGTTGTCCCGGCACAGCGCGAACACTTGACCGATGATCGCGTCCACCACGTTGCGCATGGCGACAAGACTCGCACCGTTCGCGGCGGCCCGCGAGCTGTGAATCAACTCACCCCGTTCGGCATAATGGGGCTGGCAGCGTGACTGCGGCGCGCCGCGTCCGGGTACGCCTGGTGCCCGGTGGGTAAGGGCCTCCGTAGACTGGGTCGGTCGACCGGCTGGCGGTTGCTGTGTTTGCTCGGAGGGAGCGATCTCGTTGGGTGTTCTTTCTCGAGTCCAGACGCCCGGTGACCTTCGCGGCCTGACCATCCCGCAGATGCGTGAGCTGGCCGCCGAGGTGCGCGAGTTCCTCGTGCACAAGGTTTCCGCGATGGGTGGGCACCTCGGCCCGAACCTCGGCGTCGTCGAGCTCACGCTCGCCCTGCACCGAACCTTCGACTCGCCCAACGACGCGATCATCTTCGACACCGGCCATCAGGCCTACGTGCACAAGATCGTCACCGGCCGCAAGGACCAGTTCGACACGCTGCGCACGAAGGGCGGCCTGTCCGGCTACCCGTGCCGCGCGGAGAGCGAACACGACTGGGTCGAGTCCTCGCACGCCTCCGCGGCGCTCTCGTACGCGGACGGGCTGGCGAAGGCGTTCGAGCTGACCGGTCAGGACCGGCACGTGGTCGCGGTGGTCGGTGACGGTGCCCTGACCGGCGGCATGTGCTGGGAGGCGCTCAACAACATCGCCGCGGGCAGCGACCGGTCGGTGGTCATCGTCGTCAACGACAACGGCCGCTCCTACGCCCCGACCATCGGCGGCCTCGCCGACCACCTGGCGGCGCTGCGGCTGCAGCCGGGCTACGAGAAGGTCCTCGACAACAGCCGCCGGCTGGTCAAGAAGATGCCGTGGGTCGGCCGCGCCGCCTACCAACTGCTGCACGGTATGAAGGCCGGCATCAAGGACATGGTCAGCCCGCAGGTGATGTTCACCGATCTGGGCATCAAGTACCTGGGTCCGGTCGACGGGCACGACCAGGCCGCGCTCGAGTCGGCGCTGCGCCGGGCGAAGGACTTCGGTGGACCGGTCATCGTGCATGCCGTCACCCGCAAGGGCATGGGGTACGCGCCTGCCGAGAACCACGAGGCCGACCAGATGCACGCGATCAACCCGAAGGCGGGCGCCGCGACCGCCGCGCCGGCGCCGGCGTGGACCTCGGTGTTCTCCGAGGAACTGATCGCGCAGGCCGAGCAGCGTCAGGACGTCGTCGCGATCACCGCGGCGATGCCCGGCCCGACCGGCCTGGCGGCCTTCGGCGACCGGTTCCCGGACCGGATGTTCGACGTCGGGATCGCGGAGCAGCACGCGGTGACCTCGGCCGCGGGCCTCGCACTCGGCGGCCTGCACCCGGTGGTCGCGGTCTACTCGACGTTCCTCAACCGCGCGTTCGACCAGTTGCTGATGGACGTCGCGCTGCTCGGTCAACCGGTGACGCTGGTTCTCGACCGGGCGGGCGTGACCGGCTCGGACGGCGCCAGCCACAACGGCATGTGGGACTTCTCGCTGCTCGGCATCGTGCCCGGCATGCGGGTCGCCGCCCCGCGTGACGCGGCGACCCTGCGCGAGGAGCTGGACGAGGCCCTCGCGGTCGCCGACGGACCGACCGCCCTGCGCTTCCCGAAGGGATCCGTCGGCGACGACATCCCGGCGCTGGAGCGGATCGACGGCGTACTCGACGTCCTCGCCATGCCCGACGGACGGCGCGGCGACGTACTGATCGTCGCGGTCGGCCCGTTCGCGGCGGTGGCGCTCGAGACCGCCGAGCGGCTGGGACAGCAGGGCATCACGGCGGCGGTCGTGGACCCGCGCTGGGTGCTGCCGGTGCCGCAGTCGGTGGTCGACCTCGGCGCCGACTTCCGGATGGTCGTGACCCTCGAGGACAGCGGCGTGCACGGCGGCATCGGGTCCAGCGTGTCCGCTGCCCTGCGCGCGGCCGGGGTGGACACCCCGGCGCGGGACGTGGGTGTGCCGCAGAAGTTCCTCGACCACGCCTCCCGCGGTGAGATCCTCGCCGAGATCGGCCTCACGGCACAGGATCTGGCGCGTCAGATCACCGGCTGGGTGGCCGCGATGCGTCCGCAGGAGCAGGAGACGTCCGAGCTCGGCACCGGGACGCCGGGCGTCGCGTAGCCGTCGTCCGCGACCGGGTCGTCAGCCGGCGGCCTCGAGCGTGCGGCCCCGGGTCTCGGCGACCAGTTTCCACACGACGACGAAGGACACCGCAGCCATCACCGCGTAGCCGCCGTAGGTGAGCGAGAGATTCCAGTCGGCGAGGGCCGGGAAGGTCGCGGACACGAGGAAGTTCGCGACCCAGTTGGCGGCGGTGGCGATCCCGACCGCGGCGGCCCGCACCCGGTTCGGGAACATCTCGCTGATGAGCACCCACACCACCGGGCCCCAGGAGAAGGCGAAGAAGAACACGAACGCGTTGGCGGCGATCAGGGCGATCGTGCCGTTGACGCCTTCCAGGGTGGCCACGGACTCGCCGATGTCGTTGGTGGTGATGACCGCCGAGTGGAAGCAGACGGCTGCGGTGCCGAGGGAGACGGCCATGCCGATCGAACCGATCAGCAGCAGCGGCCGGCGGCCGATCCGGTCGATCACCGCGATCGCGACGAAGGTGCCGACGATGTTGACCAGGGCGCTGACCACGCTGATGAACAGTGACCGGTCCTCACCGAATCCGACGGCCTGCCACAGGGTGCTCGAGTAGTAGAAGATCACGTTGATCCCGACGAACTGCTGCAGCGCGGCCAGCGCGATGCCCACCCACACCAGTGGCGCCACGCCCATCCGCTTGGAGAACAGTTCTCGCACCGAGGTTTTCGTCCGGTGCTCGCTGAGCGAGGCGCGGATCTCGTCCATTCGGACGGTCACCGCCTCGTGGTCGCCGCCCTCGAGGCCGGAGATGATCACCCTGGCCTCCTCGTCGCGGCTGCGGGCCACGAGGAAGCGCGGCGACTCGGGGATGGTGTAGGTCATCACCAGGTAGAGCAGCGCGGGCACGGCCTCGAGCGCGAGCATCCACTGCCAGGCCTCGACCCCGGCGAGTTCGTTGCGGGCGCCGCCGGCGGCCGCGTTGAGCGCGTAGTTGACCAGCTGCGAGACCGCGATGCCGAGCACGATCGCGAGCTGGTACATCGACCCGAGGCGGCCGCGGATCGCGGCGGGGGAGATCTCGGCGATGTAGGCGGGCGCGATCACAGACGCGATGCCGACCGCGATGCCGCCGAGCACGCGCCAGGCGGTGAGGTCGTACACGCTGAACGGAAACGCCGAGCCGATGGCGCCGACCACGAACAGCACGGCGGCGATGCGCATCACCCGGATCCGGCCGAGCCGATCGGCGAGTTCGCCCGCGATCCAGGCGCCGAGCGCGGCACCGAGCAGGGTCAGCGAGACGGTCAGACCCGTTCCGCCCGCACCGATGTCGTACTTGTCGCGGATGGCGCCGACCGCGCCGTTGATGACCGCGGTGTCGTAGCCGAACAGGAAGCCGCCGAGCGCCGCGGCGGCGGCGAACATGACGGCGTGGCCGATGTCCGCTCGTGCCGCGCCATTGCCGGGGCCGCCGTACACAGTGTCGCTGCTTGCCATGGTCGACCCCTAGCGCGCCCCGCGGTCGACGCTCCATTGCGTCGTGCAGCACCCGGAGCACTTCGACGCTACTGCGGGTTCGGCTCTCGTGCTCGGCATTCGTCGGCGGGTCGGGCCGGAACGGGGTCAGCCGGCTCGCTCGGCGGCCTCCGACAGCTGCGGGACGATCTTGTCGAGGACCCACGGGATGCTCAGCACGCTGACGCTGCTCAGTCCGGACACGACCTGCTCGTCGCTCAGCACCACCGCCGAGCCGCGGCCGAACGCGGCGAGCTGCGCCAGCGCGGGATCGGAAGTGGGACCGGTGGTTCCGCTGACGAATCCGACCACCACGTCCGCGTCGATGTCGCGGAGGTTCTCCAGCGAGATCGACTTGAAGAAGTTCCCGTCCGGATTGTCCGCGGCCAGCACCTCGACGCCGGGCGCGTTGACGAAGCCCAGCTCGGTCAGCACCTGTACCCGGGGGTCGGTGGGGAGGTAGACGTTCGCCTCGCCCGCGGCCGTGTCGAGATTGACCACGGTCAGCGTCTTGCCGGCGAACTCGGGGTGCGCGGCCGAGGTCTGCGCGAGGGTGTCGCCGAGGCGCTCGATCAGGGCGCTGGCCTCGGCGGGCTTGCCGACGGCCCTGCCGACAAGGGTGGTCTGGTCCTGCCAGCTGGTCTGCCAGGCCTTGCCGGGGTAGGCGACCGTCGGCGCGAGCGTGCTGAGTTTGTCGTAGTACGCCTTGTCGAAGCCCTCGTAGGGGGCGAGGATCGCGTCGGGTGCGAGCGCCGCGAGCGCCTCGATCGACGGTTCGCCGGCCCTGGGGTCCTCGTACAGCGTGGTCCGGGCCGGGTCGTAGAACTTCTCGGTCCACGGCATGATGCCTGCCGGTGTGGCGCCGTAGGTGTACTTCGGCTGGCCGACCGGCGAGAGCCCGAGGGCATAGAGCACGTCCTGTGCATTCCAGCCCATCGTGACCAGTCGCTCGGGGGCACTGTCGATGGTGGTGGTGCCGAAGGTGTTCTCGATGCTCACGGGAAAGGCGCCCTCGCCGCCGTCGGCGGCGGTGACGGAGTCCCCGGAATCGGTCGAGCAGCCCACGAGGGTGGTGAGGGCGAGGGCGGCGATGCCGAGACGAAGAAGCGGTTGCACATAGGGTAGCCTAGCCTATGTTCTGCTGGAGGTGGGGTCGCATCGTCGGGGGTTCGTGGTCCGCCGGCCGTCGCGCCACAGACGAGTCCGCGCCCCGGGCGAGGTGCCCCGGGGCGCGGACTCGTCAGACGTGGACACGTTGTCCGCTGGGACGAATCAGCCGATGTTGGCCGACAGGTCGGGAATCATGCGGTTGACCTGGTCCTCCCAGTTCTTCCAGTTGTGCACGCCCGTGGCGGGGTAGTCGTAGTGGACGTTGTTCGCCCCGAGGGTGGCCATCCGGACCTCGAAGGCGCGGGTGTTGATCAGTGCCAGCGCCTCCAGCGGAACGGCCTGGACGATGCCGAGGGCGTCGTTGACGTCGCCCTGACCGGGCACCGCGCTGCCGGAGGAGATCCACAGGCGGGTGTTGTTGTCCTTCAGTCGTGGCGCGAACACGAACGGGTCCATCCGTAGCCACTGCGGGCCCCACGGCGGCGCCATCGCGTCGATGTTGAAGCCGCCGGCGGAGATCATCGCGACGCGCAGGGCCTCACGCATGCCGGGTGCCGAATTGTTGAGGAAGCCGGAGTACGAGCCCGCAAAGCTGAACTGCTGCGGGAAGTACGCGGCCAGGGTCAGCGCGGCGCTGCCGCCCATGGACAGGCCGAACACACCGTTGCGGGTGGATCTGAACCCTTCGCGCTTGGCCAGCTCGCTCGGCAGCTGTCGGGTCAGGAAGGTCTCCCACCTGTAGGTGTTGACCTTGCCGTCGACGTCGCCCGCAGCGTCCGAGCTGCCCAGCCCCGACGACCCGCCGGAGCTGCCGGTCGAGGACCCGAGGTCGCCCGGGCCCCAGGTGCTCGGCGCGTTCCAGTCCGCATAGAAGCTCGACTCGCCACCGACCGGCATCACGACGTTGATGTTCGCGGCGGTCAGCGCGCGGGCGACGTTGGTCTCGATCTCCCAGCCGTTGAGGTCGTTGCGGGCACGCATCCCGTCGAGGGCATAGACGACACGATTCCTGTTGCCGTCCGCGGCACGGAAGATGCGGGACTTGATCGGCCCCATGTCGCTGTCGACCCAGAAGTCGTATCCGAAGTTCGGGTCGAACGCCGCGTTCGCGATGCCGACGGGACCTGCTACCGACACCCCGAGCGGTAGCAGCATCGCCAGCGACACCAGCATCGAGCGCTTGAGCCGTGTGGTGGCTCTCCCGCCTCTCAGACGTCTTAACTGCATTCTGTTTCGGCCTTTCCTTGGCGCGGCCATGTACTGCCGCGGTTGACGGGCCCATGCACCCTAACGCCTCCGTCGCGCCGCGAGCCCGTCAAAACGTCCTCGTGGCGAGATGTGTCCGTATCTTCACCACTTGCCCGGATTTGTCGTGATTCCGCCATATTTGCAGGTCGGAGGCTTAGGTGCGCGTCCGACAGCCCGCCACGCGAAACGGGCGCGACACGGGAAGTTCCCGTATCGCGCCCGTTTCGTGACGTGAGTCGTCTCGGCTAGACGCTCGCGACGCCCTCGGCCAGGAAACGCCTGCCGTTGACGGCCTCCGAGGTGCCGGTGCGGTCCAGGTACGGGGTGATGCCGCCGTTCCAGAAGCCGAACCCGCCGCCCAGGATCAGGCAGAGGTCGATGTCCTCGGCCGCCGCGACGACGCCCTCGTCGAGCATGATCGCGATCTCCTCGGCGAACGCACGACGCGTCCGCTCGAGCACCTGCTCGGCGGTGGAGACCTTGTCGCCCTGCGGCCACAGCGCGGCCACCTCGGGGTCGACGGTCTGGCCCTCGGGGCCCCAGGTCCACACGCCGGGCTTGCGCGCCTCGACGAGGGCCTCGAGGCCGGGGGAGGACTTGAACCGCTCCGGGTACGACTCCTGCAGCGTCTCGCCGGTGTGCAGCGCGACGGCGGGGCCGACGAGGGCGAGCAGGGTGAACGGGCTCATCGGCATGCCGAGCTCGGCGATGGCGTTGTCCGCCACGTCGAACGGGGTGCCCTCGTCCACCGCGGACATGACCTCGCCGAGGGTGCGGGTGACGAGCCGGTTGAACACGAAGCCGGCCTTGTCGCCGCAGAGCACCGCGGACTTGCGCAGCGACTTCGCGGTTGCGAACGCCGTTGCCAGGGTGGCGTCGTCGGTCTTCTCGCCCCTGATGATCTCGAGCAGAGGCAGTACCGCGACGGGGTTGAAGAAGTGGAAGCCGACCACGCGCTCGGGGTGCTTCAGCTCGGACGCCATCTCGGTGATGGACAGCGAGGAGGTGTTGGTCGCGAGGATGGTCTCGGGCGCGATGTGCTCCTCGAGCTCCGCGAAGACCTTCTTCTTGACGTCCATGTTCTCGAAGACGGCCTCGATGACGAAGTCGGTCTTGGCGAACGCGGCCTTGTCCAGCGAGCCGGACACCAGGGCCTTGAGGCGGTTCGCCGCGTCCGGGGACAGCCGGCCCTTGCCCTGCAGCTTGTCGATCTCGGCGTGCACGTAGCCCACGCCCTTGTCGATGCGCTCCTGGTCGATGTCGGTGAGGATCACCGGCACCTTGAGCTGCTTGACGAACAGCAGCGCGAGCTGGCTGGCCATCAGTCCGGCACCGACGATGCCGACGCCGGAGACCTTGCGCGCCAACGACTTGTCCGGCGCACCGGCGGGGCGCTTGGCCCGCTTGTTGACCAGGTCGAAGGCGTAGAGGCCGGCGCGCAGCTCGTCGGTGACGAGCAGGTCCGCGAGGGCCTCGTCCTCGGCCGCGAATCCGGCGTCGAGGGACGCGGAGTCGGTGAGGTCGAGACCGCGGGCCAGTTCGAGCAGCGCGACCGTGCGCACCGCGCCGGGCGCGTTGTTCTTGGTCTTGCCCGCAACGATCGCCTTGGCGCGGGCGATGGCCTCGTCCCAGCCGGCGCCGCGGTCGATCTCCGGGCGGGCGGGGGTGACGGTGCCGGCGACGACCTGTGCGGCCCAGGCGAGGGACTGCTCGAGGAAGTCGGCGGAGCCGAGGACCACGTCGGCGATGCCGAGCTCGAGGGCCTTCTGCGAGCCGATGACCCTGCCGTTGTTGAGCGGGTTCTCGACCGCGACGGTGACGGCGTTCGACGGTCCGATCAGGTTGGGCAGCAACTGGGTTCCGCCCCAGCCGGGAACCAGGCCGAGCATCGCCTCGGGCAGGCCGAGCGCACCGACGTTGTCGGCGAACGTGCGGTAGTGGCAGTGCAGTCCGACCTCGAGGCCGCCGCCGAGCGCGACGCCGTTGACGAAGGCGAAGGTCGGGACGGACGACTCGCGCAGGCGACGGAAGACCTTGTGGCCCAGGCGACCGAGCTCGACGCCCTGCTCGCGGCTCGTGATGGACGGAACACCCTTGAGGTCCGCGCCCGCGGCGAAGATGAACGGCTTGCCGGTCACCGCGATGGCGGACGGGTTCGCGGCGAAGGCCTCGTCGATGGCCTTGTCGAAGGCCAGCAGGCCGGCGGGCCCGAAGGAGTTCGGCTTGGTGTGGTCGAAACCGTTGTCGAGGGTGATCAGCGCGACCGGGCCCTCGATGCCGGGGACCGAGATGATCTTGGTGTATGCGTTCGTCACGACCTCGTCGGCGAATGCGGTTGCGATGTCAGTCATTACGCGACTCCGGCTTCGTAATCGGCGTGGTTGGGGTTCTCCCAGATGACGGTTCCGCCCATGCCGAGACCGATGCACATGGTGGTCAGGCCGTAGCGGACGTCGGGACGCTGGGCGAACTGGCGGGCGAGCTGGGTCATCAGGCGCACGCCCGACGACGCGAGCGGGTGGCCGCACGCGATGGCGCCGCCCCACTGGTTGACCCGCGGGTCGTCGTCGGCGATGCCGAAGTGCTCGAGGAACGCGAGCACCTGCACGGCGAAGGCCTCGTTGATCTCGAACAGTCCGATGTCCTCGATCTTCAGGCCGGTGCGTGCGAGCAGCTTCTCGGTCGCGGGGACCGGGCCGATGCCCATGACGGCGGGGTCGACGCCCTGGTAGGCGAAGCCGACCATGCGCATGGCGACCGGCAGGCCGAGTTCGGCGGCGGTGTCCTCGCCGGCGAGGATCGCGGCGGTGGCGCCGTCGTTGAGGCCCGCGGCGTTACCGGCGGTGATGCGGCCGGCCGGGCGGAACGGGGTCTTGAGCGCGGCGAGGTCCTCGACGGTGGTGCCGGGGCGCGGCGGCTCGTCCTCGGTGGCCAGTCCCCAGCCCGCGGCGGAGCGGGTCGCGACCGGCACGAGGGTGTCGGCGATGAAGCCGGCCTTCTTCGCGGCGTCGTACTTGTTCTGCGACGCGACGGCGTAGGCGTCGGTGCGCTCCTTGGTGATGGTCGGGAACCGGTCATGCAGGTTCTCGGCGGTGTTGCCCATCACCAGGGCGCTCGGGTCGACGAGCTTGTCGGCCAGGAACCGCGGGTTCGGGTCGGCGCCCTCGCCCATCGGGTGCCGGCCCATGTGCTCGACGCCGCCGGCGACCACGACGTCGTACTGGCCGAAGCCGATGCCGGACGCGGTGGTGGTGACCGCGGTCATCGCGCCGGCGCACATGCGGTCGATGGCGAAGCCGGGCACGGTCTCGGGCAGGCCCGCGAGGATTGCGGAGGTGCGGCCGATGGTCAGACCCTGGTCACCGGTCTGGGTGGTGGCGGCGACGGCCACCTCGTCGATGCGCTCGGGCGGCAGCTGCGGGTTGCGGCGCAGCAGCTCGCGGATGGCCTTGACGACGAGGTCGTCGGCGCGGGTGTCGGCGTAGATGCCCTTGGCCCCGGCCTTGCCGAACGGGGTGCGGATGCCGTCGACGAAGACGACTCCGCGGCCCTGCTGAGTGGATGGAGACACGCTGTTTCCTCCTGGTGGAGATGCTCACCGCCAACGTCCGGGGTGAGGCTCGGGTTGCCCTCGTAGCGCACAGACCCACGCACGCTACCGGTCGGTAACTTAGTCTACGTCAATACCGGGGGTACCGGCACGCGGAGTGTGCGCGGGTGCAGGAGGGCGCCGTCCTGGTGGCAGCGACGGTCCACGAGTACGGAGATTGCCGATCGCCGGCAGGCGACGCTCGGCCGAGAGGGCGCGGTTCAGCGACCGCCGAACCGGTACTCGAGCACGGGTTCGCGGGCCACGCCGACGCCGGCCTGCGTGATGGTGAGCGACTTCGAGTCGAGGGTGTACGTCGCGAGGTCGTTGGCCGCGATGAAGCCGGTCGAGGTGGGACGCGGGTCGTCGAGCTCGATGCCGGCGCCGTCGCTGCGGCGAACACCCTTGTAGTAGTAGCGGCCCTCGCCGGTCTCGCACACCACCACGGCGGACTTCGATGTCCGCGCGACCGTGACCGCCGGGTCGGTGTGGTTGCAGCGCGGCCCGTCCTCCTCGTCGACCCAGCCCTGCGCGTCGGTGCCCTTCACCTTGCCCACGGGGGTGGCCGGTGGGGCCACCGCCGTGGGGACCGTGGTCGTGGGGCGCGTTCGCGACGGGGTCGGGGTCGGGGTCGGGGTCGGTGCCGGGGTCGGGGCGGCCGCCGCGCCGGTCAGCGGGCCTGCGACGGCGGGGAGGGGCACCGGCTCCGGCGCGGTCGCGGAGACACCGCCCGCGGTCAGGGCGCCGGGGGAGTCGGAGCTCGACGAGCCGATCAGCCACGCCGTCGCCGCGGCCGCGGCAACCGCGACCAGCACGCCGCCGCACACGATGGGCACCAGGCTCCGGCGTCGGGCGGGCTCGGCCGGAACCGGAGTCGGCGCCGAGGTGGCGGGCGTGACCGCGACGGGCGTCGCGGTGGTTGGCATCGCGGGGACGAATGCCGTGTGCGCGACCGTCGGGGGTGCGAGCACGGTGGTCGGGACCGGCGCGACCGAGGCCGGCGCCGGTCCCGAGTGCATCGCGGCCGTGGCGGCCTCCGCGAACGCGACACAGGACGGATACCGACGAGCGGGGTCCTTGGCCAGTGCCCGCGCGATCACGCCGTCCAACGCGGGCGGCAGGCCGGGCCTGCGTTCGGTGACTCGCGGTACCGGCAGGGACAGGTGCGCGTGCAACAGGTACGCCGGATCGAACCCCGGATAGGGGATCTGGCCGGTCAACAGCTGAAAGAAGGTGCAGCCCAACGAGTACTGATCGCTGCGTGGGTCGAGCGCCAGGCCCTGGATCTGCTCGGGCGAGGCGAACTGCAGGCTGCCGAGGACCGTACCTGTGCGGGTGATCCCCGCCGCGTCGGCACCTTTGGCAATTCCGAAGTCGGCCAGCAGGACTCGCTCGCCCTCGTTGCCGACCGGTGCCGACAGCAGGATGTTCGCCGGCTTGACGTCGCGATGCAGCACCCCGTGTGCGTGAGCGTAGTCGAGTGCGCGGGCCGTCTCGGTGACGATCCGGACCGCCCTCGCCGCCGGCATGGGGCGCTGGCGCAGCGGGGCGGCCGCGTCGGTTCCGGCCACGTACTGCATCGAGATCCACAGCTGCTGTCGTGCGGCTCGGTGATTCCGGTCGCCTGCGGCTCCGCGGTCGAAGACGGTGACGATGTTGGGGTGGTCCAGGCGCGCCGCATGGTCGGCCTCGCGCAGGAACCGGTCCCGCCCCGTGGGATCGCCGGTCAGGGCCGGATCGAGCAGTTTCAGTGCGACGAGGCGCGGCAGGCTCGGGTGCCTGGCGAGGTAGACGGTTCCCATTCCGCCGGACCCGAGAAGGCGTTCGATCCGGTGACCTGCGAACACGCTGCCGGGCTGCAGTTCTCGCGCGCTGATGCTCCACCCCTGATCCTGTTCGGGAAATACGCGCCAGCATATCCCGGACCGTCGACGGGTCCGGCTCGTCGACCTGCCGCAGGTCGAGGGCTACGGTGCCTGCTGGACAGCGGGTGGAATCCACGTGCCGTCGAACAGTTGCTGAGCCGGCCAGTACATCCGCAGCAGGAGCACGAAGGTCCCTTCGGGTGCGGGAAGCCAATTGCAGTACTTGGTTGCCTCGGTTGTCGGATCCGGTTGGGCCGCTTGGATGTAGAAGGTCAACGAGCCGTCGGCGTCGAAGCACGGCAGATGGTCCTGGACGGCGGGAATGCCGAGGGCGTTCCGGTTCGTCGGATTGGCGAACAGTGTTTCACCGGGCACGTTGTACAGGGTCACCGACCAGAACGCCCGAGGATCGGCGGGCGGAAGCTCGTCCTTGGCGAAATGCAGGGTGTAGCGATGTGCCCCGCCGAGGGCTTGCCCGGTGCTGTCGTCGAGGGCGCCGGCATAGACGGCGTCCCGGAAGTAGTTGGCTCCGTAGCCGCCGCGGGCGGTCGCCGCGCGGAGGAGATATCTGCTCCCGTACGCCCCGAGGTCGAGGGTCATGTTCCAGTTGGTGACCGTCGGTGAGGTGCGCTTCGCGGTCGCGTCCACGATTCTGTTTCCCTCGCGCGCGGCATCCGTGAGGGCCTGGCGTGCCACGGGGTCGAGTTGGTCGACGTCGAACGGCTTGCCGGGGACCAGCCCGATACGTGCGAGCGCGTCGACCGCCGCTGAGTCGCCGGGGAGTGGCGGGTTGGACTGCCACAACTGCGCGAACCTCGCGAAGTAGGACCCGGCGTCCATGGTGTCTATCTGGGTGTAGGGCGCAGTCGTGTCCAGGTTCGGCTCGTAGCCGGCCCGAGCGGGGGGACTGTACGGCGTGCCGTACGCATGCAGTGGGGTCAGGGTGTACTGCGACTGGAGAGCGGTGACCGCGGCGAGATCGTCCGCGGATCCGGTCGAGTAGGTCCGGCCGGCGATGAACACCGTGTTGGTCGGGAACCGGAACACCTGGGTGAGCCCCGCGGGCAGCGGCCCGTTCCAGTCCGGCCCGACGTAGGCGTAGTCGCCCGCTGTCGCGGCGGTCCGGGTGCCGGGCGAGTTGGGAATGACGTTCGTCCAGGCGTCCATCGACTCCATCAGAAAGAAGCGGTCCCCGAGGTCCGGAAGGTGCATGACGACGGGTTCCTCGCGCAGGTCGAGCCAGGCGACCGAGTAAGGCGTGTTGACATTCGGCAGGACGATGTCGGTGGGGCCGGGGGTCGGCAGCGCATTGTTGGAGAACTGGTTGACCGGTGCCCGGCCCGGTGTCGTCGTCGCGTTCGGCACGTTGGTGCCGACCCCCTCCGTGACGCCTGTCATGACCAGCGGATACGCGTACGTGTAGGCCAGCAAGCCGATGGCATAGCAGGTGGCGTAGTCGGGGCAGGTCGGTGGCAGGCCCGCCGCGGATGCGGTGGCGTTCGGCGACGTGACCGGAGGCGCGGTCGCTACGACCAGCGCGACGGTCGCGGCGACTGCCCACCGGACGATTCGGTGTCTCCGGGCAACTCGCTGTGTCCGGACAACTCGCTGTGTGAGGACGGGGCTCGTGGCTGTCATGGTGCCTCCAGACCGACCGGAATCAGTCTAGAAGTCGGGGAAACCGCATACACGCGATTCGTGTCTGCAACACCGCGGGCCTCCTCAGAACGGCGGCGGGTCGTTCGCGGTCTTCACCTGCTCCGACATCGGTGCGGCGGCTCGCCGGGTCGTGACCCTCGGCGCGAGCGTCCCTGGGTCGGGGTGGCTGTGTACGGCGGGGACCTGCATGGTTTGTTCGGCTTCGTCGGGGGAGAGGCCGACCTCGATAGTGGACCAGGTGCCGCGCGAGCGTTTGACGACCTTGCGGGCTTGGCGGAGGTCCTCGTCGCGGGCGTAGTCGCCGATCGTGGTGAGAGTGGTGGTGTCGGAGAGAATTTCGGCGACGGCGCCTTCGATCCGTGAGCCCATCGCGGCGATTGCGTTGTCGCTGTGGACCGTCGTACGGAGGGGTTCGGGGTCGATGGTCAGGGCGGCGAACACGCGCCAGTACGACCCCGCCCGGTGCGGGCGGTGGTGGCACCTCGACCACGTGAATCGAACATGTGTGCGAGTCTAGATGATGCCTCCGACAGATTCGGCGTTACCGCTGAATCTGGATTTGTCGCCGCCGCAGGTCGAACAGCAGGACCGCATCGTGGTCCTGCTGCAGTCCGCCGGCGATCAGACCAACGCGCGCCCGGTGCGAATGCGCCAGCGCAGGTCGGCCATCAGGAAGTTGTAGGGAAACTCGCGCAGGATCCTCGGGAGGAACCGGTTGACGGTGGCGATCGCCTTCATTGCCCGATCGAATCGGCGCTGGTCCCGGCTCGTCCACGTGTAGTGCATCTGTTCCCGAAACGTTTGCGGGAGAAAGCCCTTCGTAACGAACAGGTTCAGCGGTCCGAGCAGCTTCGCGAGGATCGGGTGGGCGAAACCGGCGCGCGCGATGATGTCGAGGTGGGCGCGAACCGCGTCGTCGATGGACACCTTCTTCGTCGCTTCGGTCCAGTACTGCTCGAATGCGTCCCGGTTCTCGGGCCACATCTCCTGCGTGACTTGCAGCGTGGTGCCGAACACGGCGCCTCGCTGGTAGTAGTACTCGCGCTCGGCGGGGCCGTACTCGCCCCGTAGCACGCGGTGCGTGTCCTCGAAGCCCCGGTAGATGCAGGCCGCGACCCACAACTGCAGTTCCGGGTCGAAGGCGTTGTACTGCACAGGACTGTCGTCGGTGGAGCGCACCTGCGCGTGCGCGCGGTTGACCCCCCTCCGGAACAGCTTCTTCTCGTCGTCGGTGCCCATCGCGGCCACTGCGAGGTAGGCGAGCGTGGTGCGGCTTCGCTTGATCGGATGGTCGAACAGCCGGCCCGACTCGACCTTGCTCTCCATGACTCCGTAGCCGACGCCGGGCCACGAGAGCTGCATGATGACGTTCGCCGCGCCTGCCATCAGGGACACGCCGTCTACCTGGGCGAGCACCGGCCCACCGTCGATCGCCCGCACGGACCCACGGTCGACGGGCGCCGGGCGCCGTTCGGCCTCGGGTCTCGACGCACCCTGCTCCGACGGGTCGCCCGTCACGTCGCCGCCTGTCTGTGTCACGGACATCTGCCCTCCGGATTCGTCGTTCGGTCGGCTTGCTCCCAATCTGAACACGACCGTACTCACATATATGTGTGGCGTCCAGGCTTCGGTGGAATGATGACCGCATGACGTCGTCGGCGCGGGTCTACGCAGGTGTGGAGGGCGATCAGCGGCGGGCCGAACGCCGTGCGCAGTTGATCGAGGCTGGTCTCGACCTGCTCGGCGCGGCCGGCTCCTCGGGCGCAGCCTCGGGTCGTGGGCGAAGCGAGGCGACCGTATCGGTGCGCGGGGTGTGCAAGCGGGCCGGTCTGGCGTCGCGCTACTTCTACGAGAGCTTCGACGACCGCGACGCGCTGCTGGTCGCCGTGTACGACCACGCCGTCGAACGGATCGCGGCGGGCACGCTGCGTGCCGTTGCCGAGGCCCCGCAGAGCGAGCGCGCGTTCGTCCGCGCCGGTGTCGCCCATATCGTGCGAGCCGTCGCCGAGGATCCGCGTCTCGGCCGTATCATCTTCTCCGCTCCGGTGAATTCGGTTCTGGCGCAACGCCGATTGGAATCCGCACGGATGTTCGCGGGGCTGGCCACGGCGCAGGCGGCCGATTTGTTCTCGATGCCCGCCGGACCGCGGCTCGACGTCGTGGCGCACTTCGTCGTCGGTGGGCTGGCGCAGGTGATGACTGCCTGGCTCGACGGGACCGTCGACGCCGACGAGGCCGACCTCGTGGAGCGGTGCACCGAGTTGATGATCGCGGCCGCGGGGGTCCGGTAGGGCCGCCGCGGCCGCCCGCTCACTTCGTGGCCAGGGCCCTGGCCAGCACCGGTCCGGTGAGTCGGCGCTGCCACGGCCGGGCGCCGCCCTCGTCGAGGGTGTGGTCCACCAGTGCGGTCAGGTCGGCCTCGCTCGCACCGACGTGCTCGGCGGGCTCGTAGTCCCAGCACAGCCGGCGCACCAGGTCGGGGGTGAGCAGATTCTCCACCGGCACGTGCACCTCCTCGCTGAGCGTCGTCATCTCGGCGCGCGCCGCCGTCAGCCGCTCCGCGGCCTCGGGGTGCCTGCGCGACCACCGGTTGATCGGCGGCGGGCCGGTGAACGGCTGGGTCAACGGCGGCAGGTCCGAGTCGGGCAGGGCGCGGGCGCGTTCGAGTGCGTCGAGCCACAGCCGTGAACTGCGTCGCTGCCGGGGGCCGCCGAAGACGGGCAGCGCACGCAGCGCGTCGACCGACTTGGGGTCCGCACTCGCCGCCGCGACGATGGCGGAGTCGGGCAGCACCCGGCCGGGGGCGATGTCACGCTTGCTCGCCACCGCGTCGCGGGTCTGCCACAGCTCGCGGACCGCGGCGAGGGCGCGGGTCGACTTGAGCGAGTGGATCTGGGACGTGCGGCGCCAGCGGTCGGGCTTCGGCTTGGGTGGTCCGGCGAGCCGGACGTGCTCGAATTCCTCTGCGGCCCATTCGGTTTTGCCCTGCGCCTCGAGCACCTCGGCCATCGCGTCGCGCAACTCGACCAGCACTTCGACGTCCAGCGCGGCGTAGTTGAGCCACGACTCGGGCAGGGGGCGGCTCGACCAGTCGGCGGCGCCGTGGCCCTTCTTCAGTTCGAGTCCGAGCATCCGCTCGACGATGGCGGCCAGGCCGACCCGGTCGAAGCCGGCCAGCCGGCCCGCCAGCTCGGTGTCGTACAGCGCAGCCGGGCGCAGGCCGAGTTCGTCGAGGCCGGGCAGGTCCTGGTCGGCGGAGTGTAGCACCCACTCGAGCGGGTTGATCACCTCGGCGAGCGGGGCGAGGTCGGCGGCCACGGGGATCGGGTCGACGAGGACGGTGCCCGCTCCGGCGCGGCGGAACTGCAGCAGGTACGCGCGGTTCGAGTAGCGGAAACCGGAGGCGCGCTCGGCGTCGACGGCGAGCGGGCCGGTGCCGTTCGCGAGCCGCTCGACCGCCTCGCCGAGCAGGCGGGTGTTGTCCACGACCTCGGGTAGTCCGTCGGCCGGGGTGAGGAGAGGCTCGGCCGCGTGGGCGGGCGCCGGGTCGCTGACGTCAGACATGAACAGTGACTTTACGACGCGGGCGGAGGCGGTGCCGCACCTCGCGTGCGGCAGCGCGCCGCCGGCGCAGGTCCGGGGCAGTGTTTGCGCACGCCGCGGCCCCGGCTACGGTGGAACAGGTTTCAGTTTTGACGACATCGGCGCGGAGGGGACGATTCCTGTGAAGCTCGCGACCATCGCCCCGGTGGGGCACGTGCCGCCGGGTTCGATGGTGGACCTGCCCGGCCGCGGCAGCACCTATGTCATCGACACCGGGCCCGTCCCCGCGGGAACCCGGGGTGAGCGCCCGACGCTCTTCCTGCTGCACGCGCTGGCCTGCACCGGGGCCCTGACCTGGTACCCGGCGATCGAGCGGCTCGCAGCCAGGGCCCGCGTGGTAGTGCTCGACCAGCGCTGGCACGGCCGAGGCATCCGCTCCGACCGGTTCACCCTCGAGGACTGCGCCGACGACGTGGCGGCGCTCGCGGACGTGCTCGACATCGAGCGCTTTCTGGTGGTCGGCTACTCGATGGGCTCGCTGGTCGCCCAGCTCGCGGCGCGCGCGCACCCGGACCGGGTCGCGGGCATGGTGCTGTGCGCCGGGACCACCAGCTTCCGTCGCGGTGCCCGCGAGCGCCTGGCGCTCGAGGCCCTCAACGCGTCGATGGGCACCATCAAACCCGGCGCGGGACCGGTGCCCGCCGACTCCGACGAGCCGAGCCTCGACCACGGAACCGGCTCCGACGCGCGCAGTCGTGCGTGGGCCCTCGGCCAGTTCCGTTCGACCGCCCCCGGTGCGGTCGGCCGGGCGGTCGCCGAGATCGGCAAGTTCGACTCCTCGTCGTGGATTGCCGATCTCGACGTGCCCGCGTCGGTGGTGGTCACCGCGAAGGACCTGATCATTCCGCCGCGGCGGCAGCGCTGGATGGCCCGGCAGATCGCCGGGGCCTCGACCTACGAGGTGGTCGCCGGGCACGCCTCCTGCGTGCTCGACGCGGAGACGTTCATTTCCGGACTGCTGCCCGCGTGCGCTTCCGTGTCTTCGCGCGCGCGGCCTTGACCAGCTCGTCGAGGGCGGGGCCGAACGCGTCCGCGAGATCCCAGAGTTCGGGGGCGAGTTCGCGGCAGGAGACCAGGCCGACGTTGAGCTTGCCGTCGAGCGACATCACCGTCACGTTGAGCCCGGCGCCGTGGAAGATCGGTCCCAGCGGGTACATCGCCTTGATCTGCGCGCCCAGGAAGTACAGCGGAAGCGGCGGACCGGGCACGTTGGAGACGACCAGGTTGCTCACCACCGGGTGCCGCTCCGCCAGGCTGAGCGAACCGTAGACCCGCATCGCGCCGCCGAACAGCGTCGGCGCCGCGAACTGCGACCAGTCCTGCAGCAGGGACGCACCGAGGTCGGCGTTGTGCGACTTGACCATCGTGTTGTGTGCGTTGGCTTGCGTGAGGCGCTCGACCGGGTCGCCGATGTGCGTGCCCAGCTGGGTGAACATCCCCGAGATCTGGTTGGTGCCGGGGCGGTCGGAGGTCTCGTGCACCGACACCGGCACCATCGCCACCAACGACGAGTCCGGAAGCTCGTCGCGGTCGGCCAGGTAGGTACGCAGCGCACCCGCCACCGTCGCCAGGACCACGTCGTTGACCTTGACGTCGAAGGTGTTCTTGACGAGCTTGACCTTGTCGAGATCGAGCTGCGAGTAGGCGATGTTGCGGTGTCCGGTGATCGCGCCGTTGAGCGAGGTGCGCGGGGCGGTGAACGGAGCGGGCATGGCCTCGCCGCGCCGTGCGCGACGAATCCACTTGGGCAGCAACGTGATACCGCCGGGGATTGCCTGGGCGATCTTGAGCGGCCGCGTCGCGAACCCGATCAGCCCGCCGAGGGCGAGGTCGAGTGTGTTGCCGCGGCCGACCTCGCGCTGGTCGGGGTCCGGCTCCGGGCGGGGTGCGTCCGGGGTGAGGCTGCACAGCTGCGCCATCATGCCGGCGCCGGTCACGCCGTCGACGTTGGCGTGGTGCATCTTCGACATGATCGCGACCGAACCGTCCTCGAGGCCCTCGATCACCCACATCTCCCACAGCGGGATCGTGCGGTCCATCCGCTGGCTCGCGATGTGGCCGCACAGTTCGGCGAGCTCCGCCCGGCCGCCGGGGGCGGGGACCGCGATCCGGTGCAGGTGCCGGCTGATGTCGAAGTCGGTGTCCTCGGCCCACGCCGGGTGGTCGAGGTTGAACTTGGAGTCGAAGAGCTTGCGGCGGAAACCCGGCATGCCGCGTACGCGGGCGGCCAGCTCCGACTCGAAGTCGGCGAAGCTGTACCCCCCGGGGATTGTGGAGACGTCCAGAACAATCAGCCCGCACACGTGCAGCAACTGCGTCGGTGTCTCGAGATAGAGGAACGTGGAATCCAGACCGCTTAGTCTCTCCATGGGCACAATGGTAGAACGTGTTCTAAATTGGAGGCAGGGGATTTGGGCCGCCGAATCCCGTTTCCGGTAGTGAGAGGCACCACATGTCGCATGGATTCCTGGTCCGCCAGGCCGTGAACGCCGCCCTGGCCGCCAACGCACTTCGCCCAGTGCCCGGTATGCCCGCTTCGGTGGCGACGTTCTTCGCCGGCTGGCTCACCTCCGAGCTGGCGCCCCAGCAACTCGGCGCGACACTCGTCGACTCCGCCGTGCACGTGGCCCGTCACGGCGCCCGGGCCGACCGGCTGGGTCTGGCGCTGGCCGCGGCCTCCGCAGCGGGTCTGACGGCGAACATCGTGGCGTCGCGGCGAGCGGGCGCCGAGATGGCCACGGCGTTGGCGGAGGTCGGCGTGGACGATCCCGGCGCCGGCCGGCCGCTGGACTGGCGCTCGGCCGCGCGGCCGTTCCAGATGCGACGGTCGGGGGTGCGGCGGGTCCGCAATCTCGAGTACGCGCCTGGCGGCAAACGGTTCTGGGTGGACGTCTACCACCACCGGGACACCCCGGCGAACGCGCCGATGCTGCTCCAGATCCACGGCGGCGGCTGGGTTGTCGGCAGCAAGGACCACCAGGGGCTGCCGCTGATGGTCGAGATGGCGGCCCGCGGCTGGGTGTGTGCGGCGGTGAACTACCCCCTCTCGCCCCGCGCGAAGTGGCCTGCGCACCTGATCGCGATCAAGCGGGCGGTCGGCTGGATGCGGGAGAACGCGGCCCGGTTCGGCGGAGATCCCGACTTCCTCGCGGTGACGGGCGGTTCCGCGGGTGGCCACCTCGCCGCGATGATCGCGTTGACCGCCGGCGACCTGACGCTGCAACCGGGGTTCGAGGAGGTCGACACCTCGGTGGCGGCCTGCGTTCCGTTCTACGGGGCCTACGACTTCGCCGCCGAGACCGACATCAAGGCGGTGCGCCAGCGCGTCGAGTCCGGGCTGAGCGAGATGATCTTCGGACCTGACGCCAAGATCCCCGACGACTACCTGGCCGCGTCTCCGCTCGCGCGACTGACCGCGGACGCGCCGCCGTTCCTGGTCATCCACGGCACCAACGACTCGCTGATCCCGGTCGCCGAGGCGCGGGTGTTCGTCGAGCGGCTGCGGGCGGTGTCGGCGAACCCGGTGGCCTACGCGGAGTTGCGCGGGGCGCAGCACGCTTTCGACATCTTCCACTCGATCCGGAGCGACCAGGTGACCCTCGGCGTCGCCGCGTTCCTCGAAGCGGTGCGTGCCGGGACGGTCGGGCGGACGTCGAGCGAGACCGGCGCCGGGCGGGACGAGCCGGTCAGCGACCCAGCGAGGTGATCCCGGCGGGCGGTAGCCCGGCGGCGTAGGCGAGTACCTCGCAGAACGCCTCCACGTGCCCGGCCAGCGTGGTGGTCTTGGCGGTCCACGACGCGCGCAGCTCGAGTTGATGGGCGCGCGGCGGACCGGCGATGTCGCCGTACCGCACCGAACTGGTCGCGGTGACGGTCCCGCCGAGCGCGGTCAGCGGTTCGTGATGCGCCTCGAGGGCATCGACCAGCCAGCTCCACGCGACCTCGGGCAGCAGCGGGTCCGCGGCGAGGTCCTCGTCGAGGTCTGCCTGGATGTAGGCGACCAGTCGCATGGTGCCGTTCCAGGCCTCGTCGCCGGCCGGGTCGTAGAGCAGGATCAGCCGCCCGAAGGCGTCGCCCTCGGATTCCTCGGCGACGGTGTCGGCGTCGGCATGCCGCACCTCGGCGCCGATCGCGTAGCTGTACGGCGCGAGGCGCTGCGGCGGACGGATCGGGCCGATCTCGATCTGCGGGTGAACCGAGGCCGTGTGCATCGAGTCGATGGCGCTGCGGAACGGTGCAGGTTCGGCGGAGGATCCCGACATGGTCACACCGCGGACGGTAGACCGGCCCCGATGGTCGTCGGTGGAGGCGCGCCGGTTCTACCGGCATCGACCCCCCGCCGCCTCTCGTCGTGCATCGGTCGCATCGAAGGCATGATGAAGAGTGTGGATCAGTTCCTCGAGTTCCTCTCGCACTCCTGGTGGCTGATCTTTGTCTTCGGCGGCAGCATCGGCGGCGCCCTCAAGGCGATCGCCGCGGCCAACCAGCGACGCGCCGAGCGGCGGCAGGAGCGCTACCGACTGAAGCAGCAGACCAAGGTCGAGATAGCCCGCGCCAAGGCGCAGACCCGCGTCGACGAGCAGACCCAGCGCCGGGACATCGCCAAGATCGTCGACGAGCACGACCAGACCGACGCTCGGTGGTTCGGCTACGAGATGAGTCTGGTGACGCTGCTCGACTTCCCGATGATGACCGACATGCGCGAACCCCTGACGGTCGAGTTCCACAAGGCCAAGCGGCGCGCGGACCTGCTCCGGCCGGCGGACCCGGAATCGATGGTGGGCAACCACGAGGCGCAGGTCGAGTACCGCGAGGCGGTGCACGACTACGCCATCGCCTTCGACGTCGGCGAAGCGGAGGCCAAGCGCCGACGGCGCGACGGGTTCACCCCTCGTGAACAGGAGCGGCTCGCGCGGGCCCAGAGGCTGCTGCGGCTGGCCATGGACGACGCGGCCACCGCCGAGGAGCGCCAGAGCGCGTACGTGAGGGCGCGCAAGGACCTCGACGGGTTGATCGTGCTTCCGTCGGCTCCACGAGCCCAGCTCGAGCGCCGGATCGCCGGTCAGATCGGCGCATGAGTCGCGCGGGCGGCCGCTGCCAGCGGTGACACCGGGAATCGGGTTCCCGGTCGCGGATCTGGCAGCATGGCCGGGGAAGGACATCTGGCGGGCGAGAGCGTTGGGACATATGAGCGACTTGGAAGACACGAATTCGGCCATGACCACCGGAGCGCGGTACCCGTTCCGGCGGGTGCTCGCGGACGCACCGCTGCTCGCGGCGGCGACCGGACGCCGGCCCAGCCACCGACCGGTGTGGTTCATGCGTCAGGCGGGCCGCTCGCTGCCCGAGTACCGCGAGATCCGCGCCGGGATCGGCATGCTCGAGTCCTGCTTCAATCCCGAACTCGTCTGCGAGATCACCGTGCAGCCCGTGCGCAGGCACAAGGTGGACGCGGCGATCCTGTTCTCCGACATCGTCGTTCCGCTCAAGGCCGCGGGCATCGACCTCGACATCGTGGCGGGCACCGGCCCGGTGGTCGCGAATCCGGTGCGTTCGGCGTCCGATGTCGCCGCCCTGCCGCGGCTGCGGACCGAGGAGGTCGGCGCGGTCACCGACGCGATCGCGCTGCTCACCCGCGAGCTCGGCGACACCCCGCTGATCGGTTTCGCGGGCGCGCCGTTCACCCTCGCTTCCTACCTGGTCGAGGGCGGTCCGAGCCGCAACCACGAGCGCACCAAGGCGCTCATGCACTCCGACCCGCACACCTGGCACGCGCTGCTCGGTGCGCTCGCCGACACCACCATCACCTTCCTCAAGGCGCAGCTGCACGCCGGCGTCGACGCCGTGCAGCTGTTCGACTCCTGGGCGGGCGCGCTCTCGCTCGCCGAGTACCGGCAGTTCGTGCTCCCGCACTCCGAGCGGGTGTTCGCGGAGGTCGCGGAGGCGAACGTGCCGCGGATCCACTTCGGAGTCGGCACCGGTGAGCTGCTCGGCGCGATGGGCGAGGCGGGTGCCGACGTCGTCGGCGTCGACTGGCGGATCCCGCTGCACGAGGCGGCCCGGCGGGTCGGCCCGGGGAAGGCGCTGCAGGGCAATCTCGATCCGGCAGTCCTCTTCGCCGGCTGGGACGCCGTCGAGCGGGAGGTCCGGCGCATCGCCGAGGAGGGTGACCGCGCGATCGCCGCGGGGGCGGCCGGCCACATCTTCAACCTCGGCCACGGCGTGCTGCCGGACACCGACCCGGCCGTGCTGACCGCGGTGGTGGAGCTGGTGCACTCGCTGTGACGACCGTCGCCGTCGTCGGCGGGGGAATCTCCGGGCTGACCGCTGCCTACCGGCTGCGCGGCGCGCTCGGCCCGGCCGCGCGGATCGTCGTCCTGGAGGCGTCCGACCGGATCGGGGGCAAACTCCGCACCACCGACATGGCCGGGGGACCGGTCGACGTCGGGGCCGAGGCGTTCATCGAACGCAGGCCCGAGGTGCCCGCCCTGCTCGCCGAACTCGGTCTGTCCGATCAGGTGGAGCACCCGTCGTCGGCGCGACCGTTGATCTGGTCGGAGGGCCGGCTGCACCCGCTGCCGACCGGCACCCTTATGGGTATTCCCGCGCGGGCGGAGTCGCTGGACGGACTGGTCGACGCCGCCCCCCACCCCCGGGTGGCGGCGGAGCCCACGG
>NZ_JBHZAH010000036.1:0-42306 GCF_042754225.1 Rhodococcus sp. NPDC059234 | reverse complement strand
CTTTCGGAGTCCGTGGACTCCGAAAGCGCCCCACACTGCGGCGGAGCCGGACTACCGGCCCGGGAGCGGGCGCAGCGGGATGTCGGGGCGGGCGAGCGGGTGCCGTACGCGACGCTTGGCGCTCAGGTACACCTGCGCGGTGTCCTGCGCGACCTGATGCCAGTCGAAGTCGGACGTCAGCCGCTCCCGCGCCGCGGCCGCGCGCCGCTGCGCAGCGGCCGGGTCGTCGAGCACCTCGCGTACCGCCGATGTCAGACCGTCGACGTCGCCCGGCTGGAACGACATGCCGGTGACGCCGTCGACCACGGCCTCGCCGAGGCCGCCCGCCGTCGAGGTGACCAGTGGCGTCCCGGAGGCCGCCGCCTCGAGCGCGATGATGCCGAACGGCTCGTACCGGCTCGGCAGCACGATGGCGTCCGCTCCGTGCAGCCATCCGAGCAGTTCCGTGTGGTCGAGGGAGCCGAGGAAACTCACCGATCGGACCACCCGGTGCGTGCGGGCCTGCTCGCGCAGCCACTCGTACTGGGTGCCCTCGCCGGCGATCGCGAGGGTGGTGCCCGGATGGCTGCGCCGGATCCGGGGCAGCGCCGCGATGATGTCCTGTACGCCCTTCTCGTACTCGAGCCGGCCGACGAACAGCAGTCGGGGCGGGCCGGACCGAGGGGCCCGCTCCCGGTAGTTCCAGGTTGCGACGTCGATACCGTTGCGGATCACCGAGATCGGCGCCAACTGCGGACCGTACAGCTCGGTGACCTCGTCCTCCATCGACGCCGAGCAGGTGATGATGGCGTCGGACTCGTTGGCCAGCCACCACTCCACCGAGTGCACCTGGCGGTTGATGGTCCCGGAGATCCAGCCGCTGTGCCTGCCGGCCTCGGTCGCGTGCAGGGTGGAGACCAGCGGCACGTCGTAGAACTCGGCCAGCGCGATCGCCGGGTGTGCGACCAGCCAGTCGTGCGCGTGCACGACGTCCGGCCGCCAGCCCTCGCCGAGGCCCGGCCTCGCGAGACCGATGCCGGCCCGGACCATCGCGTGCCCCATCGCCAGCGTCCACGCCAGCATGTCCTCGCCGAAGACGAAGTGCGCCGGGTCCTCGGCGACCGCGACCACGAGTACGCCCTCGGCGACGTGTGTGATCGTCGGATGGGTGGACGCGTCGGTGCCGGTGGGGCGGCGCGAGAGCACCACCACCTCGTGGCCGGCCGCGGCCAGTTCGGTGGCCAGGTGGTGGACGTGCCTGCCCAGACCGCCGACGACCACCGGCGGGTACTCCCACGAGACGATCAGGACCTTCATTGGGCACTCCCGGTTCATGTCGAACTCTCGCTGTCGTCGGGCAGGCGGCGTGCGTCGAGACCCGGGAAGAGTCCGTCGGCCAGGTGCCAGCCGTCGGCGAGGCGCTGAGCCCGTTCGCTCTGCCCCGACGAGACTGCCTCGGCGATCTCGCGGGTGGCGTGGGCGTGTTTGTGCGCGCGTTCGCGCGCGTAACCGGCGGCGGAGTCCTTGCTCACCATGAACGCCCAGTCGCTCTGCACGGTCATGATCGCCTCGCGCAGGATCTGGTCGTTCACCCGGTCGCGTAGTTCGGGCCTGCCGGGGGCGCGCTGCGAGCCGCGGGCCTTGTCGACGGTGTCGAGCGCGGTCTGGACCACCTCGGAGTTGAGCTGCACCAGGTCGGAGACCTGATCGCCCGCCCACACCCGCCAGTCCTTGCCGCTGCCCCAGGAGGAGTCGGTCAGCTCGACGGGCTCGCCGACGTACCCCTTGGCGCGCGCCTGGGACAGGGTGCCGACCTCGATGCCCGCCTCGGGCAGCGCGCGCAGCACCTTCTCGAGCCACTGCGGACCCTCGAACCACCAGTGCCCGAACAGTTCGGTGTCGAATGCCGCGACGACCAGGGCGGGCCGCCCGATGCGGTCGCGTTCGGCGCGGATCCGGGACTTGACGGTGTCGACGAAGTCCTCGACGTGCCGGTCCACCGCGGCCGCAGCGAGTTCGGGGTCGTACGGGGCCTTGTCCTCGGAGTCGACCGTGCGCCCCGTGACTCGGGACGGCTTGAGGCCGGTGTCGTGGTCGTAGGTGTGGAAGTCGCGATAGGCGCCGTGGCCCGGGTAACCCGACTTCGGGGACCAGACCCGGTAGGAGACCTGCAGGTCGCGGCCGAAGGCCACGACGTCGGACTCGCGCACCGGCCGTCCCAGGGAGGAGTCGCCGCGCAGCGACGGACCGTCCACCATGAAGTGTGTGATGCCCGCCGCCTGGTACTCGCGCTCCATTCCGGGGGTGTAGCCGCACTCGGGCGCCCAGATTCCGGAAGGCTTTGTACCCCAACGGGATCGGGCGTCGGCGAGGCCCTCGGCCAGCTGGAAGCGCCGCAGTCGCGGGTGCAGGAGGGGCTGGAACGGGTGGGCCAGCGGACCGCCGAGCAGTTCGATGGTGTCGGCGTCGACGAGGCGGCGCAGCACCGGCGAACCGCCGTGTGCCCACAGCTCCTCGAACTCGGTCAGTGCCTGCGCGGACAGGCGGTGTTCGCGGGCTCCGAGGTCGCGGCGCGGCTGGTCGGGCATCAGCGCGGCCTCGTGGGCGCGCAGCTGCCAGTTGCCGAGCCAGTGGTGCATCCCTGCGAGGGAGTGCGGGTCGTCGAGCATCGCCGCGAGCACCGGTGTGATGCCGAGCGTGAGCAGGTTCGAGCGCCCCTCGTCGGCGAGGGTGCGCAGTACCCGGGTCAGCGGCAGGTACGACGCCGCCCAGGACTGGTAGAGCCATTCCTCGCCGACCGGCCACCTGCCGTGGTTGGCCAGCCACGGCAGGTGCGAGTGCAGGACCAGGCAGAACATGCCCGATTCCTGCGGTGCGGATGTGGTGCTCATGGCAGAGGCTTCCTGGCGATCGCGACGAGGTCGAGGCTCGCGTCGATGTCCGGTTCGACCAACGCGAAGTCGTCGACGGTGATCGACTCGACGTCGCGCACGAGGTCGGTGGGCCACGGCTCGCCCGCGAGGGCCCGGTCGATCTGGGCGTCGATGAACGACCCGCCGTGCTTGGCGTCGAGGTCGCGCAGCCGGGGACCGTGGTGCACACCGGTCATGAGGTCGACGACGAACCCCGCCTGCTCCAGCAGCTCGGTCAGCTCGGCTGCGTTGAGTTCGCGGGTGTGGAACGGGTTGAGCGGGGTGTCGCGGCCGGGGGAGAAGGTGATCCGGTTGGGGGTGCTGATCAGCAACTCGCCGCCCGGTGCGAGGACGCGGAAGCACTCGGCGAGGAACTGGGCCTGGTCCCAGAGGTGCTCGATCACCTGGAAGTTGACCACGGTCCCCACGCCGGCGTCCTCGATCGGGAGGTCTGCGAGGTTGCCCTGGCGCATGTCGATGCGCGGGTAGCGGGCGCGCACGTGCTCGACCGCGGAGGTGTCGTAGTCGAGGCCGATGACCTTCTCGGCGACGTCGGCAATCATGTTGGCGCCGTAGCCTTCTCCGGATCCGGCTTCGAGCACGACGCGGCCGGCGCAGCGCGGCAGGAGCTGCTGGTAGACCACCTCGTGGCGGCGGAACCAGTAGTTCTCCTCGGGCACGCCGGGGACGGTGCGCTCGCCGGTCAGCGGCAGGGTCGCGTCAGCCGAAGTCGGCACTGATGGGTTACTCACTGGTTCGAGGTTAGTGCCACGTGTTCTATTTCGTGGCGGGGTGGTCCACATCACAGGGCTCGATGGCCCTCCCGGCCGTTATGGTGAACGAGATTCGACCTAAGTTACCTGCGGGTAACTTAGTGTGGGGTAATGTCACGCACGGTCATCGTGCGAACAGATGAATACGCCGAGCTCGGCCCATCCGGCGCCGCTCGCTGAGAAGACAGACACAGGAGGTCGACGAAGACCCATGACGAACATCGTCGTTTTGATCAAGCAGGTCCCCGATACCTGGTCCGAGCGCAAGCTCACCGATGGTGACTTCACGCTGGACCGCGAGGCCGCCGACGCCGTGCTCGACGAGATCAACGAGCGCGCGGTCGAGGAGGCGCTGCTCATCAAGGAGGCGCAGGGCGGCGAGGTGATCGTGCTGTCGGCCGGTCCCGACCGCGCCACCGACGCCATCCGCAAGGCGCTGTCCATGGGCACCGACAAGGCCGTCCACGTCAACGACCCGGCCCTGCACGGGTCCGACGCCATCCAGACCGGCTGGACCCTGGCCGCCGCTCTCGGCCAGATCAGCTTCGAGAACGGTGAGGCCGCGGACCTGGTCATCGCCGGCAACGAGGCCACCGACGGTCGTGTCGGCGCCGTGCCCGCCATCATCGCCGAGTACCTGGGCATTCCGCAGCTCACCCAGCTGCGCAAGCTGACCATCGCCGACGGCAAGGCCACCGGTGAGCGTGAGACCGACGAGGGCATCTTCGGCCTCGAGGCCTCGCTGCCGGCCATCGTCTCGGTCACCGAGAAGATCAACGAGCCCCGCTTCCCGTCCTTCAAGGGCATCATGGCCGCGAAGAAGAAGGAAGTTCTCGTCCTCACCCTCGCCGACCTCGGCGTCGATCCGGAGACCGTGGGCGTCGCGAACGCGGGCACCACCGTCACCGCGTCCACCCCCAAGCCCCCGCGTACCGCTGGCGAGCGCGTCACCGACGAGGGCGACGGCGGCACCAAGATCGCCGCCTACCTCGTCGGCCAGAAGATCATCTGATCGCGCCCCTCAACCAGCAGACACACACGTAGGAGAGAAGTAAGCCATGGCAGAAGTACTCGTGCTCGTCGAGCACAACGAGGGTGCGCTCAAGAAGGTCAGCACCGAGCTCATCACCGCAGCCCGTGCTCTCGGTGAGCCCGCCGCCGTCGTCGCCGGCCCGGCCGGCACCGCGGCCAAGCTCGCCGACGCGCTCGCCGCAGCAGGCGCCGCCAAGATCTACGTCGCCGAGTCCGACGACATCGACGGCTACCTGATCACCCCCAAGGTCGACGTCCTCGCCTCGCTCGTCGAGACCGCGAGCCCGGCCGCCGTCATCACCGCCGCCAGCACCGAGGGCAAGGAGGTGTCCGGTCGCCTTGCGGCGCGGATCGGTTCCGGTCTGCTCTCCGACGTCATCGAGGTCAAGGCGGACGGCACCGGCGTGCACTCCATCTTCGGTGGCGCGTTCACCGTCGAGGCCAAGGCCAACGGCGAGGTCCCGGTCATCTCGGTTCGTCCGGGTGCCGTCGAGGCCCAGCCGCAGGCCGGTGCCGCCGAGCAGGTCACCGTCGAGGTGCCGGCTCAGGACGAGAGCGCCGTCAAGGTGACCTCGCGTCAGCCGATCGTCGGCGGCGACCGCCCCGAGCTCACCGAGGCGTCGGTCGTCGTCTCCGGTGGTCGCGGCGTCGGCTCGGCCGACAAGTTCTCGGTCGTCGAGGAGCTCGCCGACTCGCTCGGTGCCGCCGTCGGCGCCTCGCGTGCCGCCGTCGACTCGGGCTACTACCCGGGCCAGTTCCAGGTCGGCCAGACCGGCAAGACGGTCTCCCCGCAGCTGTACATCGCGCTCGGCATCTCCGGCGCAATCCAGCACCGGGCGGGCATGCAGACCTCGAAGACCATCGTCGCGGTCAACAAGGACGAAGAGGCCCCGATCTTCGAGATCGCGGACTACGGCGTCGTGGGCGACCTGTTCAACGTCGCACCGCAGCTCACCGAGGCCGTGAAGGCTCACAAGGGCTGATCTCGCGTCACCCTCGGCGGCCCCGTTCCCTCCTGGGAGCGGGGCCGCTGTCGTCCCACGTCCCCGCGAGCGTTCGGTACTCCTGCGCGCGCTGCATCGCGCGCCGGAGTCCGCTGCGCGCGGGGTCCGCGATCGTTCACCGAACGGCCGCCGACGTGTCACTGCGCTGACGCCGGCTGGCATCCCCGGTGTCCGACGCTTCCTTGCGTGACCCCCACAGAGGTTCTCACCCAGGATCGCTACGACGCGCTCACGACCCCGCGCTACACCCTGCTGCTGTCCTCCGATCGAGAACATCGGACGGCGGCCCAACGACTCCGCTACCAGGTCTTCGCGGCCGAACCGGGCTTCGAGTCCGCGGTCCGGGAGATCACCGACGGACTCGACGCCGACCGTTTCGACGAGCATTGCGACCACCTGCTCGTCCGCGACGAGCTGGCGGACGAGGTGGTCGGCTGCTACCGGATGCTCACCCCGGACGCCGCGACCGCGGCGGGCGGCCTGTACACCGCCACCGAATTCGATGTCAGCGCCCTCGACCCGCTGCGGCCGGGACTGGTCGAGATGGGGCGAGCGTGCGTGCATCCCGACCACCGCACCGGGTCGGTGCTCGGACTGATGTGGGCCGGCATCCTGAACTACCTCGAACTCACCGGGTACCGCTGGGCGATGGGCTGCGTGTCCGTGCCGATGCTCGCCCGACCCGGCGACATGCCCGGTGCCAACGTTCGCGCCGTCCGCGACACGGTGCTCGACGGGCACGCGACCGGACCGGACCGCCGTGTGCACCCGATCCGCCCGGTGCCGGACCTGGATTCGACGTGTCCCGACGCGCGGGCGACCCTGCCGCCGCTGCTGCGCGGCTACCTGCGGCTCGGCGCGAAGATCTGCGGGCAGCCGGCCCACGACCCCGACTTCGGTGTCGCGGACTTCGTCGCCCTGCTCGGCATGGACGAGGCGAACGAGCGGTACCTGAACCGGCTGCGCGCGGTCGCGGCGCAGGTCCCGGTGATCACCCGATGAACCACCAGTGGATGCCGTCCAGTCCGTGCGGCGACGGCTGCGTGCTCGCCGACTCCGAGCGGGCCGGGTGGGTCCGCGTCGCGGGACGGTACGCGATGCTCGCCGCCATGGTGGTGACACTGCCGGTCCTGCTGGCGGGCAGGCTCCTGCCTGGACGGTGTCGGCGCGCCGTGCAGCGGGGTTGTGCGCGGGCCGCGCTGCGCGGGATGGGCATGCGGATGCGTGTGCGCAACGACAGCGGAGCCGGATGGCCGCTCGGCCGCGGGGTGCTCGTGGTGGCCGGGCACGTGTCCTGGACCGACGTGCTCGTCCTCAGCGCCCTCGGGCCCGCGGACTTCGTGGCCAGGGCGGACCTGCTGGACTGGCCGCTGCTCGGCACGCTCGCGCGACGCATGCAGGTCATCCCGATCGACCGCGGTCGGCTGAGCGAACTGCCCGGCGCGGTGGACGAGGCGGCCGAGCGGATGCGAGGTGGGGCCCGGGTGGTGGCCTTCCCGGAGGGCACCACCTGGTGCGGCCGGGCCTACGGCCGGCTGCGGCCGGCGATGTTCCAGTCCGCGATCGACGCGGGCGCGCTGGTGGCTCCGGTCGGCGTCCGGTACTGCCGCGCCGACGGCGAGCTCGACACCGCGGTCTGCTTCGTCGGGGACCAGACGATGGCCGCCTCGCTGCGACGGATCGTGCGGCTGCGCCGGGTGCACGTCGAGGTCCGGCTGGCCCCGCTGCAGGAACCGGGCAACGACCGCCGCGAACTGGCGGCGCGCTGCGAGGCGCAGGTGCGGGCGCTGGTCGGTGACGACGTGGCCGCGCACGAGATTTTCGAACGGTCCATGGCGGGGCGCGCAGCCCTCGCGTCCTGACGCGCCTACCAGCGCAGTCGCCGTCGGGGCCGAGTGCGGCGACGGGCTATCCTGGTCGGGTCATGACTTCGCCTCGCCCCCGCACTCCCGACCGCAGTGACTCCACGCGGTCGGCCCCGGTGTACCTCGACCACGCCGCGACCACGCCGATGCTGCCGGAGGCGGTCACCGCCATGACGGAGGTGCTGTCGACGGTGGGTAACGCGTCGTCGCTGCACGGCTCCGGCCGGGCGGCCCGCCGCCGGGTCGAGGAGTCGCGCGAGTCGATCGCGGCCGACCTCGGCGCCCGACCGTCGGAGGTCCTGTTCACCTCCGGTGGCACCGAGTCCGACAACCTCGCCGTCAAGGGCATCTACTGGGCCCGCCGCGACGCCGACCCGCGCCGCCGCCGGATCGTCGCGAGCGCCGTCGAGCACCACGCCGTCCTCGATGCCGTGGAATGGCTTGCCCTGCACGAGGGCGCCGAGGTGACCTGGCTGCCGGTGGACGCTCAGTGCCGCGTCGATCCGGCAGCCCTTCGTGCCGAGCTCGAACGCCACGGCGACGAAACCGCTCTGGTCACCGTGATGTGGGCCAACAACGAGGTCGGCTCGATCATGCCGATCGCGGAGCTGGCTTCCGTCGCAGCCGAATTCGGTGTTCCGATGCACAGTGACGCGGTGCAGGCGGCCGCGCAGCTGCCGGTGGACTTCGCCGCCAGCGGGTTGTCGGCGCTCAGCGTGGCCGCGCACAAGTTCGGCGGACCGCAGGGCACCGGCGCGTTGCTCCTCGGACGGACCGTGCCGTGTGTGCCGCTGCTGAACGGCGGTGGCCACGAACGGGACCTACGGGCCGGAACCCTGGACACCGCGGCGGTGGTGTCGATGGCGACCGCGCTGCGGAAGACCGTGACGGACCTAGACGTGCGGACGGTGGAACTGGCCCGGCTGCGTGACCGGCTGGTCGAGGGTGTGACATCGGTGATTCCCGACGCAGTGCTCAACGGGTCGTCCGGGACCGTCCGCCTGCCGGGCAACGCCCACTTCACCTTTCCCGGCTGCGAGGGCGATTCGTTGCTCATGCTGCTCGACGCGGCGGGGATCGAGTGTTCCACCGGGTCCGCGTGTACCGCCGGCGTGGCGAGCGCCAGCCACGTGCTGATCGCGATGGGTGTCGATTCCAGACTGGCCCGAGGCTCGCTGCGGTTCTCGCTCGGACACACCTCGACGGACGCCGACGTGGACGCGCTGGTCGCGGCACTGCCGCAGGTCGTCGAAAGGGCGCGGGCCGCTGGACTTGCCGGCGCCGGATCCAGGGGAGGAGTGCGCTGATGCGAGTTCTGGCGGCGATGAGTGGCGGAGTCGATTCCGCGGTGGCCGCGGCGCGCGCGGTCGAGGCCGGACACGAGGTGGTCGGGGTGCACCTGGCGCTGTCCACCACTCCGGGAACCTTGCGAACCGGTTCGCGTGGCTGCTGCTCCAAGGAGGACGCCGGGGACGCCCGCCGCGCCGCGGACGTGCTCGGAATCCCGTTCTACGTCTGGGATTTCGCGGATCGGTTCAAGGAAGACGTGATCGAGGACTTCATCGAGTCCTATGCAGCAGGCGAGACACCGAACCCGTGCCTGCGTTGCAACGAGAAGATCAAGTTCGCCGCGCTGGCCGACCGCGCGCTCGCGCTCGGCTTCGACGCCGTGGCCACGGGGCACTACGCGCAGCTCACCGACGGGGTGCTGCGCCGGGCGGTGGACGCGGACAAGGACCAGTCGTACGTGCTGGGCGTGCTGACCGCCGAGCAGTTGTCGCGGGCGATGTTCCCGGTGGGCGACACCCCGAAGCCGCAGATCCGCGCCGAGGCCGCCGAGCGCGGTCTCGCCGTCGCGGACAAGCCCGACAGCCACGACATCTGCTTCATCCCGTCCGGGGACACCCGGGCGTTCCTCGGCGCGAAGATCGGGATCCGGCCCGGCAAGGTCGTCGACGCCGACTCCGGCGAGGAACTCGCCGATCACGAGGGCGTGCACGGTTTCACGATTGGGCAGCGCAAGGGGCTCGGCGTGGAGGGACCGGCGGCCGACGGAAAGCCGCGCTACGTCACCGAGATCGAGCCCGAGACCGGCACCGTGAAGGTCGGTTCGGCCGAGCGGTTGCAGGTCTGGACGATCGCCGCCGACCGTGCGATCTGGACCTCCGGCGTCGCGCCGACGGGTCCGGTCGAGTGCGTGGTCCAGGTCCGTGCGCACGGCGGGCTCGCGGAAGCCGTCGTGACGGCGGTCGACGGTGGCCTGGACGTGCAGTTGCGCGAGCCGTTGACCGGGGTGGCGCGCGGTCAGGCGGTCGTGCTGTACCGGCCGGACCCGGCCGGCGACGTGGTGTTGGGCAGCGGCACCATCGCCGGCACCGGCTCGGACCGCCGGTGACCTCTCCGTCGATTCCGGTCGGCGTCGCGACCGGGATCGGTTCGTGGCCCGGCACCGATCCGCGGGAGGCCGCGGCCGTCACTGTGGGCGAGCTGTCCGCGCTGCCGCACCTGGTCGAGTTGCCCGCCCGCGGGCTGGGCGCCGACCTGGTCGGCCGGGCCGCGGCACTGCTGGTCGACCTGCCGCTCGACACCTCGACCACCGGCTATCGCGTCGCGCAGCGGCCCGGCAGGGTCACCCGCACGGCGCGGGACCTGCTGGCCCGGGACCTGGATGCGCTCGAGGAGGCGTGGGAGGTTGCCGGTCTGCGCGGCACCGACCAGCCGGTCAAGACGCAGTCGGTGGGTCCGCTGACGCTGGCCGCGCAGCTGGAACTGTTCGGCGGTCACCGGGCGTTGACCGATCCCGGCGCGATCCGGGACCTCGCGGAGTCGCTGTCCGAGGGCGTACGCGCACATGTCGCTGAGCTCGGTCGTCGGCTCGGGTCGCCGGTGGTGGTGCAGTTCGACGAGCCGAGCCTGCCCGCCGTGCTGGACGGCTCGCTGCCGGGGGTGTCGATCCTGCAGGCGCCGCGCGCGATGCCCGAGCCCGAGGCGCTGGCGGTGCTGCAGTCGGCGGTCGGGCAGGTCGACGGACCGGTGCTCGTGCACTGCTGCGCCGCGGGCGCACCATTGGACCTGTTGCGGCGCAGCGGCGCACAGATGATCGCACTGGATGCGAGCCTGCTGCGCGCCGCCGACCTGGACGGCGTCGGTGAGGCGCTCGAGGCCGGGCTGTCGTTGGCGTTGGGTCTGGTACCCACCGCCGCACCGGACCGGGTGCCCGGCTGGCGCGAGCTCGCCGAACCGGCGGTCACGCTCGTCGATCGCCTCGGTTTTCCGCGTACCGTGCTCGCCGACCGCGTCGTGGTCACGCCCCGATGCGGCCTGGCAGGCACGAGTGACGGGTGGGCCCGCGAGGCCCTGCGACGTTCGGCGGAGGTCGCGCGGGCCTTCGCGGACGGCGCCGAGTTCGGTTGATCTGCGTGTCTGCACCGCCCGCGGCACGGTCCGCCAGGTAGCGGACCGTACTCCGACCGCCCGCTGCTCGCCGTGGACGATGCTCTCGGGCGGTTCCGTCGGTGGGCTGGGATAGCCTTTTTCGCGTGACCGAGAACGTGGCAGCGACGGCCGACGAACGCGACGAGTGGCAGCGACTCGCGGAGGAGGTGCGCGAGCACCAGTTCCGCTACTACGTCCGGGACTCGCCGATCGTCTCCGACGGCGAGTTCGATGCACTGCTGGGCAGGCTGATCGCGCTCGAGGAATCGCATCCCGATCTGCGCACGCCGGACTCGCCGACCCAGCTGGTCGGTGGCGGCTTCGCGACGGAGTTCACCGCGGTCGATCACCTCGAGCGAATGTTGAGTCTGGACAACGTCTTCGACGAGGACGAATTGCGCGCCTGGATCGCCAAGGTCGAGGCGGAGGTGTTCGACGGTCGTGCCCCGGGCGCCGACGGTGGCCCCGATCTGCACTACCTGTGCGAGGTCAAGATCGACGGTGTCGCGCTGAACCTGGTGTACGAGAACGGCAGGCTGGTGCGCGGGGCCACCCGCGGGGACGGCCGCACCGGCGAGGACGTCACCCTCAACGCCCGCACCATCGAGGAGATCCCGCACACCCTCACCCCGAGCGACGAGTTCCCGATCCCGACGCTGCTCGAGGTGCGCGGCGAGGTGTTCTTCCGGCTCGAGGACTTCGAGGCCCTCAACGCCTCCCTGGTCGCCGAGGGCAAGGCGCCGTTCGCGAACCCGCGAAACTCGGCGGCCGGTTCGTTGCGGCAGAAGAACCCGGCGGTCACCGCGAAGCGCAAGCTCGGGATGATCTGCCACGGACTCGGCCGGATCGAGGGCTTCGATCCGGCGAGCCAGCACGACGCCTACAACGCGCTCGCGGCCTGGGGGCTGCCGGTCTCGACGCACACCGCGCGGGTGCGCGGGGCCGACGCTGTGGTCGAGAAGGTCGCCTACTGGGGTGAGCATCGGCACGACGTGGAGCACGAGATCGACGGCCTGGTGGTCAAGGTCGACGAGATGGCACTGCACCGCCGCCTCGGCGCCACCTCTCGGGCGCCGCGCTGGGCGATCGCGTACAAGTACCCGCCGGAGGAGGCGACCACCCGACTGCTCGACATCCGGGTGAGCGTCGGTCGCACCGGCCGGGTCACCCCGTTCGCGTACATGGAGCCGGTGACGGTGGCCGGCTCCACCGTCTCCCTCGCGACGCTGCACAACGGGTCCGAGGTCAAACGCAAGGGCGTGTTGATCGGCGACATGGTCACCATCCGCAAGGCGGGCGAGGTGATTCCCGAGGTGCTCGGGCCGGTGGTGGACGTGCGTACCGGCGACGAACGCGAGTTCGTGATGCCGACACACTGCCCGGAATGCGGTACGGCGCTGGCGCCCGCGAAGGAAGGCGACGCCGACATCCGGTGCCCCAACCAGCGGTCCTGCCCGGCTCAGCTGCGCGAGCGGGTCTTCCACGTCTCGGGTCGCGGTGCGTTCGACATCGAGGTGCTCGGCTACGAGGCTGCCACCGAACTGCTCAAGGCCGGCGTGATCGTCGACGAGGGAGACCTGTTCTCGCTCACCGCCGACGACCTGATGAAGACGGCCTTGTTCACTACCAAGGCGGGCGCGCTCTCGGCGAACGGGCGGCGCCTGCTCGACAACCTGGACTCCGCCAAGCAGAAGCCGCTCTGGCGCGTACTGGTGGCGCTGTCCATCCGCCACGTCGGGCCCACCGCAGCCCGGGCGCTGGCCTCGGAGTTCGGCAGCCTGGAGCGGATCGAGAACGCGTCGGTCGAGGAACTCGCGGCGGTCGACGGCGTCGGCGGCACCATCGCCGCCGCGGTCGTCGAGTGGTTCGCGGTCGACTGGCATCGCGAGATCGTCGAGAAGTGGCGCGCAGCAGGTGTTTCCATGGAAGACGCCCGCGACGAGTCGGTCGAGCGGAACCTCGAGGGGCTGTCCATCGTGGTGACGGGGTCGCTGGTCGGGTTCACCCGGGACGGGGCCAAGGAGGCGATCCTGATCCGCGGCGGCAAGGCTGCGAGTTCGGTGTCCAAGAAGACCGCATTCGTGGTGGTCGGCGAGGCGCCGGGGTCGAAGGCGGACAAGGCCGAGCAACTCGGTGTGCCGATCCTCGACGAGGACGGTTTCCGGGCGCTGCTCGCGGATGGTCCGGAGGCCGTGGCCGCCGCCGACGGCGAGACCGAGGCCTGACGCGGGTCCGTCGACGGGGTGGCCGGTTCGGTGATTCGTACGCCGTACTCGCGATAGTCCGGCGTTGGAGTATCCGACCACTCGTCGCGAGCGAGGCGCGTCGGCCGATGCTGGATCCATGAGGGTGGACGACGCACGCGAGGCGGCGATGAATCGGCTGCCCACGCCCTATTCGACAGCCCTGCGGCTGCGCGCGGCGGGACTGCCGGACGAGTTCATTGCGGATGCCGTCGGAATCGAACCGGAGGGGGTCGGCCTCCTGCTGAGGGTGGGGGCGGAGAAACTCGCGACGGCACTGCGCCGGCCCGGCGATTCGTCACTGGATTGACGCACGCCGTACGCCGTAGTATTCGAACATGATCGGCGGATGGCCGCTGACGGGACGGGTCGAGGAACTTCGGTTGACGACCGAGGCGATCAGTGGATCCGCAGGCGGCGCCGGGATCGTTCTCGCGGGCGCGGCCGGAGTCGGCAAGACCAGACTGGCGACCGAGGCGCTCACGTGGGCGCGGGCACACGGATTTCGGACTCGGTGGGTCGTGGCGACGGCATCGGCACGGGCCCTGCCGCTCGGACCGTTCTCCGACCTGCCCGGCGGCCTCGGGCCGGATCCCACCGGGCGGGTGCAGCGGGTGATCGAGTCGCTCGCCGACGACGGTCGCGGGCAGCGGCGTGTCCTCGGTGTCGACGACGCGCACCTGCTCGACGACACGTCGGCGTTCGTGCTGCAGCAGTTGGTGATGCGACGCAAGGCCACCGTGGTCGCGACGGTGCGCAGCGGTGTTCAGGCCCCGGATGCGGTGACCACCCTGTGGAAGGACCGGCACCTCGAACGACTCGAGCTGCAGGCACTCTCGTTCGAGGAGACCCACCGGTTGCTCGAGGCCGCACTGTCCGGCCAGGTCGATTCGGACAGTGCGCGCCGGCTGTGGGAGCTGACCCGGGGGAACATCCTCTTCCTGAGCCAGCTGGTCGCCGACGAATTGTCCGCCGATCGGATGAAGCAGTGCGCCGAGGTGTGGATCTGGGAGGGAAATCCGGTTGTCTCGCCCAGCCTGAGCGAACTCGTCGACGCGCGGATGGGGCGACTCTCGGGGTCGGTCGGGGACGTCGTCGACTGCCTGTCCGTGTGTGAGCCCCTCGAGGCGGACGTGCTGAGCCGCTTGACCGATCCTTCTGCCGTCGAACGGGCGGAGGAACAGTCGTTGGTCACCGTCGAGCACGACGGGACCGAGCGACGGGTTCGGTTGGCGCACCCGTTGTTCGGTGAGGTGCGCAGGTCCCGCACCAGTGACATGCGGCTGTGCCGGATTCGGGGACGCGTCGCGCACCAGCTCGCGACCACGGGTGACCGGGGCTCGCGTGCGCTCCTGCGCCGCGCGGTCCTGGCGTTGGATTCGGACCAGCCGCCCGACGCGGATCTGCTCGTCGACGGCTCCCGCGCTGCGATGCAGTTCTTCGATCCCACCCTCGCCGGCACACTGGCGACCGCCGCGACCGCTGCGGGCGGCGGGGTGACTGCACGGCTGGCTCATGCGATGACACTGGTCCTGCTCGGCCGCGCTGGCGATGCGGAAACCGTTCTCGCCCGGCTGGACTCGGACGAAACCCTCGGTGCCGAAGGCGTTCGAGTGACGGCATTGCGCGCGTCGAACCTGGTGTGGATGCTCGGCGATCCGGAACGCGCGGTGCGAGTGCTGAATTCGGGCGACCGCCGGGAAGGCCGTGGCGCTGATGCGGGGTGTCGCGCGGCTCGCGCTTCGGTCCACGCCGTGCAAGGCCGGTTCGACGTCGCCGTGGCCGATGCCGCGTCGGCCCTGAGATCGTCCGGGCTGTCCGGGTTCCACGTGATCACGGCCGTCGGTGTGCAGGTGCTGGCGCTCGGCGGGTTGGGGCGCGTGGACGAGGTGGGTGCGGTCGCGGCCCGCGGATACGAGGCCGCGGACGGATCGTTCGAAGCTTCGCCGCGGCGATTCTGGCTCGGCGCGCTGGAGGCGCGGGCCTTCCGCGTCGGCGGACTGCTCGAGGCATCCATGGCCCTCGCGCGGCAGTTGCGGTGCGATTCGGCGGGGGCGCCGGGACTCGCGCAGGCCATGACGGCGCTCCTCGTCGGCCATGCGGAGCTCGGACTGGGCCGCCTCGCTTCCGCCCTCCGGTGGCTTCGGGAGGCGTTGGCCGGGGCCGAAACGTACGACACTTCGACGGGATTGCGTCCGGCCTGCCTGATGTGGTTGACCGAGGCGTTGGGCATGTCGGGGGACAAGGCCGCTGCCGCCGCGACCGTGGCCGAGATGGACAGCGTCCGGCATTCGAGCTTCGTGTTCATGGATTCCGGGGCGTCGTTGGCCCGAGCGTGGGCGTCGGCGGCCGAGGGAGCGACCAGCACGGCGATCGAGGCAGCCCGGGCGGCGGGGGATCGCGCCGCAGCCCGCGGCCACCCGGGTTACGAGGTCACGTGTCTGCAGGCGGCAACGCAGTTCGGTGACTCTTCGACGGCTCCTCGCCTCGCGGAACTCGCCCGCACCGTGCAGGGACCTCGCGTACAGGTCGCCAGCGCTCACGCCGCGGCGCTGGCGGCAACGGCCGGTCCCGCGCTCGAGGCGGCTTCCCGCCGCTACGAGGCCTTCGGAGATCGGCTCGCCGCCGCCGATGCCGCGGCCCAGGCGAGCACCGCGTTCCGCCGGTCGGGACGGAGGGGGTCCGCATTGACCGCCGCGGCCACCGCGCGGCGACTGGCCGGCGCCTGTGAGGGCGCGGACACTCCTGCTCTGCGCGCGGCGACGCGGCCGGTCACCCTGACCGGTCGGCAGTTCGAGATCGCGTCGCTGGCGGCCGACGGTCTGTCGAACCGGGAGATCGCCGAAAGATTGTTCCTGTCGGTGCGAACCGTCGAGGGGCACATCTACCGAGTCCTGCGGCTGACCGGCGTCGACACCAGGGACGAGTTGAAATCGGTGCTGCACGGCCGGACCTGAGTCTCCACCCGGGGGAGGTGTCGGGTGACGTCGTGGACGGCGAGACGCGGACGGGTAGTCGTACCGACTACCCGTCCGCCGTGGGGGAGTCGTCGGGATGCAGGGCCCTCGGCAGGAACGCCGCGCCCGGTCCGTAGCTGGCGGCGGCATCGCCGGGATTCGACAGCGCACAGGTCTCGAGCGAGAGACACCCGCAGCCGATGCACGAGTCGAGGCCGTCGCGCAGCGCCACCAGCGCGTCGATCTGCTCGTCGAGCCGGGTGCGCCAGTGTTGTGACACCCGCGTCCAGTCCGCCCGGGTCGGAGTGCGGCCGCCGGGGAGATCGGCGAGGGCCTCGGCGATCTCGTCGAGGCGCAGCCCGATGCTGCGCGCGGCCCGGATGAACGCGATCCGTCGCAGGACGCTGCGCTGGTACCGGCGTTGATTTCCCGACGTGCGGCTCGACTCGATCAGGCCCTCGCTCTCGTAGAAGCGCAGTGCCGAGGCAGCGAGTCCGCTGCGCCGAGTCACCTCCCCGACCGTCAGCAGGTCCGTGGTCCGCACGTCGCCGCCCTCCCTTGACATCAAGTGAACTTCAACTTCCAGGATGGACTCAGAAGCTGTTGACGGCAAGGAGTTCTCATGGGTACGACGCGAACCGCACTGGTGACCGGGGGTTCGGCCGGACTGGGGCGCGCGCTCGCCCGCGGGCTCGCCGACCACGGCTGGGAGGTGGTCGTCACGGGGCGGACGGAAGAGAGACTGCGTGCCGTCGCGGCCGGTTCGCCGGGTGTGACGCCCGTCGTCGGAGACGTGACCGACTCGCGGCACCGCGCCGCGCTGGTGGCCGAGGTGACCCGCCGCGGCGGACTCGACCTGCTGGTCAACAACGCGAGCGCGCTCGGTCCCAGCCCGATGCCCGCGCTGCGTGACTACCCGGAGCCGGCGCTCGCGGAGGTGTTCGACACCGACGTGCTGGCCCCGCTCGCACTGACCGCCGCACTGCTGCCGTGGGTCCGCGCGGCCGGTGGGGTCGTGGTGAACATCACCTCGGACGCCGCGATCGAGGCCTACCCGGGCTGGGGTGGCTACGGCTCGGCGAAGGCCGCACTGGACAGGGCGAGCGCGGTCCTCGCGGTGGAGGAGCCCGACCTCGCGGTGTATGCCTTCGACCCCGGGGACATGCGCACCGCCATGCACCAGGCGGCGTTCCCGGGGGAGGACATCTCCGACCGGCCCGAACCCGAGACGGTGGTGCCCGCGGTGCTGCGACTGCTCGACGAACGGCCGCCGAGCGGACGGTACCGGGCGGCTGACCTGACCGCGGGTCGGCCGGCCGACCCGGTGGGGGTACGGCAATGACCACCGCCGACCGGACGTCCGAATCCTGGACCCGGTTCGAGTTGTCGCGCCGGCAGGAGGCCGACGGTCCGCCGGAGGCCAGGGGTCTGGCGCGCGACGGCGTCCGGCTGCTCGTCTCCGATCGAGAAAGGCTCGAACACACTGTCTTTCGTGACCTACCCCGGTTCCTGCGGGCGGGCGACCTGCTCGTGGTGAACACCTCCGCGACCCTGCCCGCGGCGGTGGACGCCGAGATCGACGGCGCGGGTCCGGTGGTCGTGCACTTCTCCACCCCGCTGGGATCGAGCCCGTTGGGTGGCGAGGACTGGGCGGTCGAGGTCCGCGGGCCCGGTCCGGTAACCGGGCCGTTGCCCGCTCTTGGCGTCGGTTCTCGGATACGGCTGCCGCGCAACGCATTCGCGATGCTCCTGGAGCCGTGGCCGCCCGGGTCGCGTCGGCTGTGGCGGGCGCGGGTGGAAGGGGTGGCGGACGTGGCGTCGGACCTGTTGGCCGCGGTGGGCAGGCCCATCACCTACGCGTACGTCTCGGGCCGCTGGCCGCTGCCCTACTACCAGACGGTCTTCGGTCACGTCCCCGGCAGTGCGGAAATGCCCAGTGCGGGAAGACCGTTCACGGACCGATTGGTCACCGAACTCGTAGCTGAGTCGGTGTCGCTGGCCCCCGTCCTGTTGCACACCGCGGTCTCCTCCCCGGAGGCGGGCGAGCCGCCGATCCCGGAGCGGTACGCCGTGCCCGAGCACACCGCCCGGGTCGTCAACGAGACCCGCGCTGCCGGCGGTCGGGTGATCGCCGTGGGGACGACCGTGACGAGGGCGCTGGAGTCCTCGGCCACCGCGGAGGGGCGGGTCGTCGCGGGTTCCGGATGGACCGATCTGGTGCTCGGTTCGGGACGCCCGGCCCGGGTGGTCGACGGGTTGGTTACGGGATGGCATGCGCCCGGCGCATCGCACCTGATGCTGCTCGAAGCCGTGGTGGGACCGGCGGTCGTGCGACGGGCCTACGAGGCAGCGCTAACTCACGGCTACCTCTGGCACGAGTTTGGGGACAGCGCGTTGTTGCTGCGATAGTGACCCCATGATCACGATTCGCCCCGTCGACCCCGCTGACTTCGACGCCGTCGCGCACCTCACGGTGGACACCTACGTGGGTGGCGGATTCGTCTCCGAGTCCAGCAACTACGTCGCGCGACTGCGGGACACCGCCGCACGAGCGGACCAGGCCGAGGTCGTGGTCGCGGAACTGAACGGCGAGGTCGTCGGATCGGTCACCATCGCCGAGCCGGGCACGCCGTTCGCGGACGTCGCCGGGACCGGCGAACTCGAGTTCCGGATGCTGGCCGTCGCACCCACCGCGCGGGGCAAGGGTGCGGGTTCGGCCCTGGTGCGCCACGTCCTCGACGAGGCCTACGACCGTGGTCTGCACGCGGTCGTCATCTCGACCGAGCCGGAGATGGTCGACGCCCGACGCATCTACGACCGCTACGAGTTCGTGCCCTCGCCGGAGCGGGACTGGGAGCCGATGCCGGGCACGCCGCTCACCGTGCTGGTCCGCGAGATCGCGTAGTCCCGAGCACTTCTCGGCAGCGTCAGCCCAGGACCGTCGCGACGATGCCGGCGAGGTAGCCGAGCCGGGCGATCTCGGACGGCCGGAAGTCCGGACCACCCGGCCGGCCGAGCAGCAGCGCACGCCCGGAGTGTCCCAGCGGGGCGGCCGCGAGCGTGGTGTTCATGTCCTTCCAGAACTGGGGGACCCAGTCGGCCTCGCCGTCGAGGACGGTCGGCTTCTGCAGTGGCATCCACGGCACGTCGCCGGCCTGGGTCTCGGGGGCGCCCGCGCTGCCGACCACGCGGAAGGCGCCGTGCGGGCCTATACCCACCACGGTGGTCCACCCGACCCGCAGCACCCGGGCGGCGCCGTCCACGAGCACCTGCAACCGGTCGTCGCGCGCGCTGGCGACCTGGTCGATGAGTTCGAGTTCGCGGTGCGCGTCGAGGAATCCGGAGTAGGGGCGGATCGAGTCGACGTGCACGCCGTTCAACTGTTCGGCCGCGGTGATGAGGGTGTCCGGCAAGGACCCTTGCGCGACGTCGACGACGAGATCGTCCACCGCGATGCCGGCGCCGCGCTCGACCACGTCGAGGGAGAGGATGTCCGCGCCGACCGAACCCAACGCGACCGCCAACGAACCCAGGCTGCCGGGTCGGTCGGGAAGCTGGACACGCAGTAGATAGGACACACCGATTCCTTCGTCGCGCAGGTCGGCGGAGGTCGTCGTTGCCCCCGCAGGACTCATCCTTTCACCATCGATCGCCGGTGGCGGACACCAATGGGGCACCACCGCAGTTGGTCCGCAGAGAACCCGCAGCTCGCCCCCAAATGGTGATCTCACCGACACGTGGCCGCCGCGGAACGGAAATGCGGGCTGCGATCGACGGCGCTGCCCGCAGCGGGATCGGGTGCAGCCGATAGGCTGACGGGCGATCGCTGTCCGTTGACCTGAAAGGGGCCCACGCGGTGCCTGCCATCTCCCGTGACGAGGTCGCCCACCTCGCCCGGCTGTCCCGGCTCGCGCTGACCGACGCCGAACTCGACGAGTTCGCCGGCCAGCTCGACTCGATCCTCAGCCACGTCAAGACCGTCGCGGAGGTCGCCGCGGACGACGTGCCCCCCACCGCGAACCCCAGCGCCCTGAACAACGTCACCCGGCCCGACGTGATCGCGCCGGGGCTGACGCCCGAGCAGGCGCTCTCCGGTGCGCCCGCCGTCGAGCAGGACCGTTTCGCCGTGCCGCAGATTCTGGGAGAAGAGCAGTGACCGCCGACCTCACCGCGCTCGACGCGTCCGTTCTCGCGACCCGGATCCACGCCAGGGAGGTGTCCTCGGTCGAGGTGACCCAGGCGCACCTGGACCGGATCGTCGCGGTGGACGGCGAGCTCAACGCCTTCCTGCACGTGGCAGGGGAGCGGGCGCTCGCGGCCGCGAAGGACGTCGACGACTCGCTCGCGGCCGGCAACGCCCCGGCGTCCGCGCTGGCGGGGGTGCCGTTGGCGCTCAAGGACGTGTTCACCACGACCGACATGCCGACCACCTGCGGCTCGAAGATCCTCGAGGGCTGGGTCGCGCCCTACGACGCCACCCTGACCACCCGGCTGCGCGAGGCCGGCATCCCGGTGCTCGGCAAGACCAACATGGACGAGTTCGCGATGGGCTCGTCCACCGAGAACTCCGCCTACGGGCCGACCCGAAACCCCTGGGACACCACCCGCATCCCCGGCGGCTCCGGCGGCGGCTCGGCGGCGGCGCTGGCGTCCAATCAGGCACCGCTTGCGATCGGTACCGACACCGGCGGGTCGATCCGCCAGCCCGCGGCCGTCACCGCGACCGTCGGCACCAAGCCGACCTACGGAACGGTCTCGCGGTTCGGTCTCGTCGCCTGTGCCTCCTCGCTGGACCAGGGCGGTCCCTGCGGGCGCACCGTGCTCGACACCGCGCTGCTGCACGAGGTGATCGCTGGCTACGACCCGCGCGATTCCACCTCGATCAACGCACCGGTCCGTCCGGTGGTCGAGGCGGCCCGTCAGGGTGCAACCGGTGACCTGACGGGCGTGCGCGTCGGCGTGGTCAAGGAGCTGCACTCGGACAGCTACCAGCCCGGCGTGATCTCCTCGTTCGACGCGGCGGTCGCGCAGCTCACCGCGCTCGGCGCCGAGGTGGTCGAGGTGTCCTGCCCGAACTTCGAGTACGCGCTCGCGGCCTACTACCTGATCCTGCCGAGCGAGGTGTCTTCCAACCTGGCCCGCTTCGACGCGATGCGGTACGGCCTGCGCGTCGACGACGGCAACATGAGCGCAGACCAGGTGATGGCCGCGACGCGCGCCGCTGGATTCGGCAAAGAGGTCAAGCGCCGCATCATGATCGGCACCTACGCGCTCTCGTCGGGCTACTACGACGCGTACTACGGTTCGGCGCTCAAGGTCCGCACCCTCATCGCCCGCGACTTCGACCGGGCGTACGAGCAGGCCGACGTGCTGGTCTCGCCGACCAGCCCGTTCACCCCGTGGAAGCTGGGCGAGAAGGTCGACGACCCGCTCGCGATGTACCTCTCCGACCTGTGCACCCTGCCGACGAACCTCGCCGGGCACTGCGCGATGTCGGTGCCGTCCGGGTTGTCCGCGGACGACGGGCTGCCGGTCGGCCTGCAGATCATGGCGCCGGCCATGGCCGACGAGCGGCTCTACCGCGTCGGCGCGGCGTACGAGGCCGCCCGCGGCCCGATCACGCGCTGACGCGACCGTGCGTGAATTTCACCCCGACCGGGGTGAAATCCACGCACGGTCGGCGCGGCCGCGTCACGGCCAGGCGAACGCCGGGTCCGTCTCGTAGTCGGCGCGGCGGGCGGCCAGCGCCATGTTCACCATCTCGTGCGCGCCCGAGCCGATGATCTGCCGGATCGGCGGTGTCGGGTTGTCGACGAGCGCGAGGAGGGCGGCCGCGGCCTCCTCGGGCGGCGCGTCCACCCACTCGGCCTCGGCCGAATCGTCCACTGCGGGCACGGAAGCCCGCGGGTCCGGATAGTCCGAGACGCCGAGCACCGTTCGGCGGATCTCGTCGTAGGCCCCGTTCGCGGCGGCGAAGCGCATGCTCGACCCCGCCCAGTCGGTGGCGAAGCCGCCGAGCTGGGCCATCGTCACGAACACCCCGAACGGACGCAGTTCCTCGGCGGCCGCCGCGCTGAACCCCTCCAACGCCCATTTGCTCGCGTTGTAGAGCCCGAAGAGCGGCAGCGCGCCGACGGCGCCGACACTCGACACCTGCACGATGCGTCCGGACCGCTGGGCCCGTAGGTACGGGATCGCGGCTTGCGTAACCCACAGCGCCCCGAAGAAGTTCGTGTCCATCTGCGCGCGGGCCTGTTCCTCGGAGAACTCCTCGACGGCGCCGACGAGCCCGTACCCCGCGTTGTTGACCACGACGTCGATGCGGCCGAATCGGGTGTGCGCGTCGGCGAGCGCCCGCGCCGCGGCCGCGCGGTCGGTGACGTCGAGGGTGATCGCCGCGACGGACTCGGGGTGTGCCGAGACGAGGTCCGCGAGATCCGAGACGTCCCGTGCGGTGGCGGCCACCCGGTCGCCGGCCTCGAGCGCGGCGACCGCGAAGGCTCGGCCCAGCCCACGGGCCGCTCCCGTGACGAACCAGGTTCTCGGTTCGGTGGTGGTCATGAGGATCCCCCTTGTGGTCGGCTAGCTCAACGAGACGGAGCGTCTCGTTGACGACTGTGGCAGTGCGCCCGCGGGTTGTCAAGACGCAACGTCTCGTCTCGATTTGCTACGGTGTGGGCATGTCGGCAGAACAGGAACCCGCCCGCGCCCGGCGGAGCGAACGTGCGCGCTCGGCGATCCTGGCCGCCACCGCGGAGTTGGTGTCCGAGGTCCCGTATCCGCGACTGACGATCGAGGCGATCGCGGCCCGCGCGGGGGTGGGGAAGCAGACCATCTACCGATGGTGGCCGAGCCGGGGTTCGGTGGTGTTCGACGCGATACTCGAGCTTTCGGGTGGTCCGGAGGGCAGCGGACTGCCCGACACCGGCGACATCGCCGCGGATCTGCGGCTGTTCCTCCGGTCCACCGTGGCCGAGATGGCGGAGCCGAGGTTCGACGGGTTCCTGCGGGCGCTCTACGTCGAGATCCAGCAGGACCCGGCCCTCGCGGAGGGCTACCGCACCCAACTCCTCGAGCCGCAGCGGAGGGTCGTGCGCGACCGTCTGCAACGGGGAGTCGAGGCAGGTCAGCTGCGCGACGACGTCGATCTCGAGCTGGCGGTGGACCTGTTGGTGGGGCCGGTGCAGATGCGCTGGTCCCTCGGGCTGAGCGGACTCACCGAGGACTACGCGGACGCTCTTCTCGACCTGGTGCTCGCGGCCCTGGTCACCCGGTGAACCACCGGCGATGCCGGGTGACGGCGAATTCGGCCTTCTCCCTAGCGAGTTCGGTCGACGGCCCGTACAGCGGGGCCACCGGTGCCGGCCCGGAGAGGAAGTCGGCGTCCACCTTGCCGACCAGCCCGCCGCCGAACTCGATGTAGCACGAGCCCCGGCCGAGGTACTTCTCCGGCGGGGGTGTGCCGCGCAGTCGCGCGACGATGCCCGCGGCCACCGTCCGCGCGGCATTCTCGGCGAACACCCCGGCCCGGGGCACGGGGGCGTCGGCGCAGTCGCCGACGGCGTACACGCCCGGGTACGGCGTGGCGAGGGTGGCCGGATCCACGTGGATCCAGCCGTCCGCACCGCCCTCGGTCAGGCCTGACGCTTCGACCACCCCCGGCACTCGGTGCCGTGGGATCCCGATGAACAGGTCGTAGTCGAGTTCGCCGTCCCCGGTGCTCGCCACGTGCCGGACCGGGTCGAGGGAGTGGACGCGTTGTCCCGGCGTGTACCCGATGTCGCGTTCGGCCAGCGCCGCGACCAGGGCCGCCGAGGTCTCGGCGGACACCGGGATCGGGGCGGGCATCGGGGAGACGACGTGAATCCGGGTGCTCGCGCGCATGCCCCGCCGGGTCAGCGAGTCGTGCAGCAGCAGGGCGCCCTCGTACGGTGCGGGTGGACACTTGAACGGCACGCTGAGGATCCCGATCACGACGGTGCCGCCGGTGAAGCCGGCGAGGCGGTCCCGCAGCCGGCAGGTGCCCTCGATCGAGTAGTACTCGTGGCCGTCCGCGACGAACCCGGGGGTCGCGGCGGAGTCGTACTCGGCGCCGAGCGCGACGACGAGGGTGTCGGGCTGGTACTCCGACCGGTCGGTGACCACCCGGCGGGTTCCGGGGTCGATCGAGGTGACCCGTTCCTGGCGGAACTCGACGCCCGGCCGGTTCAGTTCCGCGTAGGGGATCCGGACGGACTCCGGCGTGCGGTCCCGGAACAGGACGTCGATCTTGGAGAAACCGAAGGTGAACGAGTCGTTCTGGTCGATCAGGACCACCCGGGCCGTGTCGGCGACCGATTCGGACAGGCATGCGGCCAGTTCCAGACCGCCGAAACCAGCACCGAGGACCACCACGGTGTGCATGCGTCCAGTGTCCTCGTCTGCCACGCCACGCGGAAGGGGGTCAGCCTCGGGACGGCGGTGCGCAGTCCGGCAGTGCGGTGCCCTGATCGGTGCCGTACCGGTGCCCGTGGCCGGCCGGGGCGTCCAGCGCGCCGAGCAGGTCGACGGTGGTCTGGACGAAACTGACCACCGGCAGCCACCCCGGGCTCGGGGCGTCCTGCCTGGCCCCGTCCAGGCGAGGCGGGAGCACCAGCAGTCGGGGCGACCAGCGCACGACGGGGTCCGAGGTGTTGGCCAGGACGGTGGCACCTGCCGTGTTCACGGTTCCGGCCGGTGGCCCAGCGAAGAGCGCGCCGCACACCGACCCTGCATCGCCGTCGGCGAAGGCGGCGCCGGCACCCACCGAGCCGAGGCTCTGCCCGTAGAGGTACACGTGCGGGCGGCGATCGGGAGGCAGAAGCGAGACCCGCTGCATCACGGCCGAATACAGTGCGCGAGCGGATTCCTGCGCGCCGTCACGGTCGAAGACGAAGGTGGCCCAACTCGGTGCCACCGAGTACTGCACCGCGACCTCCGCGACGTCCCCGCCGAAGCGCTCCTCGAACCCGGCGACGGCGTTGGCGTCGACCCACCCGGAACCCGTCGGTACCGCGATCACGACGTTCGATCGCGTCAGCCCGCCCGCGCGCTCGAGTTCCCGGACCGCGAGGAGAACTCGGGAGCCGAGGTCGGAGGCCCCGTCCACTCCGACGTAGGTCCGCACCACACCGGCGGCGACCGGTGCCGAGACGAACTTGCGGCCCTCGGCGCCGAGGGTGTCCCAGGGCGTCATCGAGGCGGCACTGCCCGACATCGAGGGCGACGTCGGTTGCGGCAAGGCATGGTCCACGGTCGAATTGGCGGTCGCCTGGGATCGGGCGAACTGATCCCACGCCGCCGGCCCGGCCCAGAACGCGATCGCCGTCCCGAGCGTGAGCAGTCCCGCGACCGAGCGTGCCAGGCCGAGCCTGCGCCCGGCCGCGCGGACCGCTCTGCCTGCGGCGACCAGCAGGGCGCACACCACCGCGCCACCGACGAGGATCGCGAGCCAGTGCCAGGGCCCGACCGCCGGTGCGCCCATGGCCGCGCGCAGCTCGTTCTGCCAGCGGTCCGCGAGCACGATCGCCCAGCCGAGCACCGCCGCGCCGATCGGCGCGGCGAGTGGTCGTACCGACCCGCCGGCGACGGGGTGTGGCCGGCGCCGGGACACGCGTTGCCACAGGGCGGCCAGCCCCCACCCGAGCGCCGTCAGCGCGCCGGTGAGCAGCGACTGCGTCGCCGCGCCGCGAGGCAGCAGCGACGGGGCGAGCGAGACCACCGCGCCCGCCGTGAGCGCGATCGTGGTGGACACCCGCGGTGCGGCGAGCGCCAGGCTCGATGCCCAGCCGGTCAGGTGTCGATCGACTGCCGATGCGTGCGAGTCGAAGATCATGCCGGCACCGCTGTCCCGGCCGTCCCGTCGACGGGTACCTGCCTGCGGCGAGAGGCGAAGGCGGCGCCGGCGATCAGCACGAGGCCGGCCCCGCCGGCGAGCGCGTACGCGCCGATCGGCTCGGGTCGTGGAGCGTCGTAGCTCTGTCGCCACGAGTTCGAATTCACCGCGGTGACAGCGACATTGGCCATCAGGTAGCACGACGTGCGGGACTCGTCGATCAGTCGCGATGCGCATGCGGCGTGCATGCGCTCGTCGAGCTGACGGTCCAGGCTCTGGCGGGCCCACGGTCCCAACGGCGCGCCGGAGAGGTCCGCGTATCGCAGCAGGTCGTAGCCGAGATCGTGTCCCTTGCAGGCGGTGTCGAACTCGGCCGGCAGGGGGACCGGCGAGGAGCAGTCGCCGTTCGGGTTGACGAGCATCCCGTCGAGTTGCGCCGGCCGGTAGCCCATCACGGCGTCGAAGTCGGCGGGGATCGCGGCGGCGGCGCTCGCCGGATCGGCGGAGGTGACCGTCTCGATCGCGTGCGCAGCAGCGTCTCGGGCCTGCTGCGCGGCGGTGTCGAGCGCGGGGCGTGCCGTGGCGCCGGCGGGGTGCGGCGCGAGCGCGGCGGTCAGGGCGATGGCGCCGCCGACGGTGAGCACTGTCCAGGTGGTTTTGCGCATGCCGTCGACGCTATGAATCGCCGGCACACGGGCACATCACCCTGTGGCGCGGTCACCGGGTCCCACCCGGGAGTCGGCGTCGGGCGGGTCTCGTACCAGGGTGCCAGTGCGCATCTCACTCTGAGGTATGAGGACTTTTCGGTCCGAGATTCCTAGTGTTTTCGGTGTGAGTAAGAAGAACAAGGTGATCGACAAGGCCGCCCGCGACGCCGCCGCCGCGGTCACGCCGAGACTGAAGCGGATGACCTCCGGCCAGCGACTCGACCTCCTCGTGGTCTTCGTCAGCCTCGTCCTGTACGCGATCGCGTGGCCGACACTGCAGGTCACGCACCACGTGCCCGCTGGGGTGCAACCGGTGATCGCCGGCCTCGCCGCCTTGCCGCTGTTGCTGATCCGGGCGAATCCCGCTCTCGGGTGGGCGATCTCGGCGGCGGGCGCGCTGGTGATCCCGATCGTGTACGAGCGCACGGGGGACTTCGACTTCCCGTGGCAGGTCGTGCACGTAATGGTGATCATGGCGCTGCTGCTCGCCGTGAGCATGCGCGCGCCGCTCCCCGTCGTCGCGGTCGCGTGGATGTCGACGTCGCTGCTGTTCCTTGCCGACGCCCCGGGTCAGGACGGGCGTGGCTGGGCGTTCGGCCTGACCGTGCTGGTCCTGTTCGGTTTGCTGATCCGCTGGCTCGTGCTGTCCCGTCGTCAGCTCGCCCAGCAGGAGGAGGTCAACGAGGTCGAGCGCGCCCGGCGCGCGATCCTCGAGGAGAAGGCACGCATCGCGCGGGACCTGCACGACGTGGTCGCCCACCACATGTCCCTGGTCGTGGTGCAGGCACAGAGCGCGCCCTACCGGATCGACGGCGTGTCCCCGGAGGCGAAGGCCGAGTTCGAGTCGATCGGCGCCACGGCCCGGGAGGCGCTCAACGAGATCCGCGGCATGCTCGGCGTGCTCCGCAGTGACGGGCAACTCGCCGAGAACGCGCCCGTCCCGGGCATCGGCCGTATCGACGAACTGATCGAGGGCAGCAGGCGAGCCGGGATGGCCGTGTCGATCGAGCGCTCCGCTCTGCCGACCGCGATGCCCGACACTGCCGGGCTCGCGATCTACCGGATCCTGCAGGAGTCGCTGTCGAACGCGGCCCGGCACGCACCCGGCGCCGCGGTGCGCGTCACCCTGACGGGAGAGGACGCGTCGACTGTGTTGACCGTGACGAACGCGGCTCCGCCGGGCGCGCCCGCACCCGCGACGGGGCGCTCCGGCGGTCACGGCATCATCGGCATGCAGGACCGGGCGCTGTCGGTCGGCGGCACGCTGACCGCAATCACCACCCCGGACGGCGGATTCGAGGTCCGGGCCCGGATCCCCACCGCACCGGCGGGTTCCGAGGCGCACATCGCACCGGCATAGGGTGGCCGGGTGGCGATCACGGTGTTCATTGCGGACGATCAGGCGATGGTGCGGCAGGGCTTCGGGGCCCTGCTCGCGGCCCAACCCGACATCAGCGTCGTCGGCGACGCCCCCGACGGGAAGGTCGCCGTCGACGAGGTGATGCGGCTGCGGCCGGACGTCGTCCTGATGGACGTGCGGATGCCGGAGATGAACGGGCTCGAGGCGGCCGACCGGATCCTCTCGGCGTCCCTCGAACCGCCCGTGCGGGTACTGATGCTGACCACCTTCGACATCGACGACTACGTCTACGAGGCGCTACGGGTGGGGGCGAGCGGCTTCATGCTCAAGGACGCGCCCGCCGAGGAACTGGTGCGCGCGGTGCGGGTGGTCGCGGACGGCGAGGCGCTGCTCGCGCCGACCGTGACGCGCAGGCTCATCGCCGACGTCACGAGCAGGCGCGCGGCACGGCGGCCCGAACCCGCGCGACTGTCGGCGTTGACCCCCCGGGAACGGGAGGTGCTCGAGCTGATCGCCCGCGGACTGTCGAACGCCGAGATCGCCGAGTCGCTCTTCGTCGCGGAGCAGACCGTCAAGACCCACGTCGGCAAGGTGCTCGCGAAGTTGAACCTGCGCGATCGGGCCCAGGCTGTGGTGCTCGCCTACGAGACCGGGGTGGTCACTCCCGGTTGATCCCACGGTCACCGGATGCCCTTGCGCCCAGGCGCGTGCAGTATTGAGGCACCAGCACGGTCACCCGAGCGAACGGGGGCGCGATGACGACGATCGGCATACTCACCAGCGGTGGCGACTGCCCGGGCCTGAACGCGGTCATCCGCGGCGCCGTGCTCAAGGGTTCCGAGGTGCACGGGCAGGACTTCGTCGGCTTCCTGGACGGGTGGCGAGGATTGGTCGAGGGCGAGGCGATCCCGCTCGACCGCAGTCGCGTACGAGGCCTCTCGCACGAGGGCGGGACGATCCTGGGCACGAGCCGGATCGGACCGTTCCAGGGGCCGAACGGGGGAGCGGCGAACATCGCGGCCACGCTGGAGCGGCTCGGTGTCGATGCGGTGGTCGCGATCGGCGGCGAGGGCACCGCCGCCGCGGCGCAGCGTCTCTTCGAGGAGGGCCTGCACATCGTCGGGGTGCCCAAGACCATCGACAACGACCTCGACCAGACCGACTACACCTTCGGGTTCGACACGGCCGTCGAGATCGCGACGGAGGCGATCGACCGCCTGCGCACGACGGGCAACTCCCACAAGCGGTGCATGGTGCTCGAGGTGATGGGCCGGCACGCCGGCTGGATCGCACTGCATTCGGGGACCGCGGCGGGCGCACACGCGATCCTCATCCCGGAGCATCCCGAGAGCGTCGAACAGATCTGCGCCTGGGTCACCAGCGTCCGCGACCGCGGCCGGGCCCCGATGGTGGTCGTCGCGGAGGGTTTCACGCTGCCGGACATGGCGGCCGCGCACTCGACGAAGGGCCCGGACGGGTTCGACCGCCCGCGGCTCGGGGGCATCGCCGAGGTCCTGGCCCCCCTGATCCAGGAGCGCACCGGAATCGAGACCCGGGCGACGGTGCTCGGCCACATCCAGCGCGGAGGTGTGCCCACCGCGTTCGACCGCGTCCTCGCCACCCGGCTGGGCATGGCCGTGACCGATCTGGTCGCTGCGCGGCGGTGGGGACACATGGTGGCCCTGCGCGGCACCGAGATCGTCGAGGTGGGTTTCGACGAGGCGCTCGTCGATCACAAGTCGGTTCCGGAACACCGCTACCAGGAGATGCGGATCATCTTCGGCTAGGTCTTCCTCTGCGCCTTGGCCTTTGCGGCTCTAGTCTTGCGCTGTGAACACTCCGAAGCACGAGGCGCCGGCAGGTATCACCGGGCGCAGCGTCTCCTACCTGGCCTTCGCCGTGATCGTCGTCGCGTACCTGGCGATCATCAAGATCAGTGGGCTGCTGATTGGCGGCTGGGCCGACGAGGACGACACCCTGACCACCCGAGGGGTGGTCTTCACGATGCTGATCCCACTCGGGCTGGCCCTGTCCTTCACCTACGGTGTGGTCGCCGCGCTCGGGTGGTGGCGGCCGGTGATGAAAGACGACCGCCCGGTCAACCGATGGGTCTGGGTCGTGCCCGCGATCCTCCTCGGCGCAATCCTGCTGGGAATCAACTACAGCGCGCTGTCGGAAAAGGGCTGGCTGTTCGTCGTCTGCCTCCTCATCGCCACGCAGTTCGTCGGCTGGGGAGAGGAAGGCATGTTCCGCGGCATCGGTGTGACGGTGCTGCGCCGGCACGGCCTTCGTGAGGGCCAGGTCGCTCTGTGGTCCAGCCTCGTCTTCGGCGTCGTGCACCTGTCGAACGCGTTCACGGGCGGTGGCGCCTCCGCGATCCCGCAGGCGATCATCGTCAGCCTCGCGGGATACTTCTTCTACCTCACCCGTCGAGTCTCGGGCAGCAACGCACTCAACTCCGTCATGCACGGACTCTTCGACTTCTCGCTGCTCACCGGGGCCGTCATCCTTGTTGACCAGCAGGCGTACGTCGGTACTTTCGCGCCTCTACTGGCCTACCCGATCCTCGCGATCGTCCTCCTGGTCAAGCGTCGCGACATCGAACCGACCCGCGACGCCAACGTGACGACGGTCGTATCGCACTCCTATCCGGCGCCGCCGCGAGAATGACCCGATCGCTCCGGGACGGCGACTCGCGAGCCCCCGGTGGGGCAGCGGCACTCGTCACCGTGAGCGGCGGCCGATCCGGCAGAGCACGAACACCGCCGCGGCCGCGACCGCCGCGACGGTCGATCCGGTGGCCATGACGGCGTCGAGGCCGTGCGCGCTGGCGCCGCGCGCCAGCGTCGACAACGCGGGCGTCGCGGCGGCGAACTGCTCCGGCACGAACTCGAGGATGCGGAGACCGCCACCGGCTGCCAGGCCGTCGGTGACGGCCTGAGCCTGCGGCGCCGGGACGTTCACGGTCATCGACCCCACCGGGAGGTGGGCGAGTCCGGCGCGCGCCTCGGTGGCCACTGCGTGCGAGAACACCGCGCCGAGCCCGGCGACCCCGATCACCGTGCCGATCTGGCGCGCGGTGCTGACGGCGCCGGTCGCCATCCCCGCCCGATCGTCGGACACGAAGGTCAGCGCGGTCTGCGAGGCGATCACCGTCAACGCGCCGAGGCCGCCGCCGCCGACGATCGAGCCGGCGACGAAGTGGGTCCACGTGGTCCCGGCGTCCGACCCGGTGCACAGCCACAGGCCGATCGCCACCGCGGCCAGCGAGATCGGCAGCGACCACCGCGCCGGCCACCGGTGCTGCAGCACCGCCACCGGCGGCGCAACCAGCAGCCCGGCCAGCGTGAGTGGAAGTGCTCGCAGCCCGGCCTGGAACGGGTCGTGGCCGAGGGTGTTGATGAAGTACAGGGCCAGGAAGTTGGTGGCCGCCACCAGGGTTCCCGCCGAGGCGGCCGCGGCGAGGGCGTTGGCCGCGAATGCGGGCCGGACCACCAGGCGCACGTCGAGCATCGGGAACCTGGCCCGCAGTTCGTGAATCACGAATGCGACCGACGACAGCACGGAGACCGCGCCGAGGGCGAGCACCCGCGGCGACGACCAGCCCCAGTCGTTGCCCTGGATCAGTGCGAGGACGCCGGGGAAGAGGCCGAGTGTGAGCAGTCCGGTGCCGATCCAGTCGGCGGGTTGCGCAGTCGCCGAGCGTGATTCGGCGACATAGCGGCAGGCGAGGGCGATCGCGCCGATGCCGATCGGCACGTTGATCAGGAAGATCCACTCCCAGCCGAACGCCGTCACCAGCGCCCCGCCGACAAGGGGCCCCGCCGCGGTCGCCGCGGCCATCACCGCGCCGTAGACGCCGATTGCCTTGGCGCGCTTGGTGGGTTCCGGGAACGCGGCGGCGACGAGGGGGAGTGAGACGCCGAAGAGCAGTGCGGCACCGACACCCTGGACCGCGCGCACGGCGTTGAGCACCGCCACGCTGCCCGCGAGCGCGCATCCGAGCGAGGCGAGTGTGAACACAGTCATGCCCGCGATGTAGAGCCTGCGCCTGCCGATCCGGTCACCGAGCGTCGCCGCCGTCAGCAGCAGTGCGGCGACCGGCAGCGTGTAGGCGTCGACCACCCACTGCAGCCCGCTCAGCGAGGCGTCCAGCGAGGTCTGGATGTTCGCGAGGGCGGCGGCGACGATCGTCATGTCCAGCATCAGCATGAACATGCCGATGCAGACGGTCACGAGCGTGGCGGTGGGGTGCCGGGTGGTGGCCTCGGACGCGGCGGGCGCGTCGGTGGTCGGGCCGGTGATGGCCATCGGGCCTCCTGCACGGGTACACGGATCGAGTACGGAAAGTTCGGGCTACGGGCGTAAAGTAACAGCTGTAGCCCTAAGGGTGTCAATGTGAGCCGGGTCGCGTTCGGTGGCCCGCAGGACCCGGTCCCGCGGCGTATCTAAGGTGGTCGGCGTGATCTCCACGAGGAAGAAACCCCGTCGCACTCCCTCGCGTCGCGGGGACGGTGACGCGCTGCGCGCCGAGATCCTGGCGGCGGCCAGTGAGATGCTCGGCGAGACCGGGAACGTGGACGACGTCTCCCTGCGGGGTGTCGCACGTCGGGTCGGCGTCACTCCCACCTCGATCTACCTGCACTTCGCGGACCGCGACGAGCTGCACCGAGCCGTGCGTGAACTGCGATTCGAGGAGTTCTCGGCGACCGTGCTGGCCGCGGCCGGGGAGGCCGGCGACGATCCGGCCACACGGCTGCGCGCGATGGGGCACGCCTACGTCGCGTACGGCCTCGAGAACCCGGGCCACTACCGGGTGTTCTTCGTCGCCAACCTGACGCCCGCGCCGGGGCGCTCGGTGCCGGGCTCGCACGCGCACCGGGCGATCGCGCTGATCACCGCGGAGATCGGCGAGTACCTGGGCCTGCCCGCCGGCGACCCGAAGACCGTCATGCTCGCGATGCACCTGTGGAGCGCGGTGCACGGCATGGTCGCGCTGCGGCTGGCGAAGGTCGACGGCACCGAGGACCCCTGGCCGGAGGTGCACGAGCAGATCGACAACCTGGCCGATCTGCTGCTCCCGGTGCGCGACGCATAAACTCGTGTCCATGACTGCAGCCGGCCGGGTGGCGACCACGACAGAACTTCTCGACTACGACGAGGTGCTCGCGAAGTTCGAGCCGGTGATGGGCATGGAGGTGCACGTCGAGCTGCACACCGCGACCAAGATGTTCTGCCCGTGCCCGACCACCTTCGGCGCCGAGCCGAACACCCAGGTGTGCCCGGTGTGCCTCGGCCTGCCCGGGTCGATGCCGGTGGTCAACGAGAAGGCCGTCGAGTCGGCGATCCGCATCGGCCTGGCGCTCAACTGCTCGATCACCCCGTGGGGGCGGTTCGCGCGGAAGAACTACTTCTACCCGGACCAGCCGAAGAACTACCAGATCTCCCAGTACGACGAGCCGATCGCGACCGAGGGCTACCTCGACGTGGTCCTCGACGACGGCTCCACCTTCCGCGTCGAGATCGAGCGCGCGCACATGGAGGAGGACACCGGAAAGTCGCTGCACGTCGGCGGCGCGACCGGACGCATCCACGGTGCCAGCCACTCGCTGCTCGACTACAACCGCGCCGGCGTCCCGCTCGTCGAGATCGTCACCAAGACGATCGAGGGTGCTGGCGAACGCGCCCCCGAGGTCGCGCGCGCGTACGTCACCGCACTGCGCGACCTGCTCAAGTCCCTCGACGTGTCCGACGTCCGGATGGACCAGGGCTCCATGCGCTGCGACGCCAACATCTCGCTGATGCCGATCGGCGCCAAGGAGTTCGGCACCCGCACCGAGACCAAGAACGTCAACTCCCTCAAGAGCGTCGAGGTGGCCGTGCGCTACGAGATGCGCAGGCAGGCAGCGGTTCTCAGCTCCGGTGGCGAGGTCATCCAGGAGACCAGGCACTTCCAGGAGGCCGACGGCACCACCTCGGCAGGCCGCCGCAAGGAGACCGCCGAGGACTACCGCTACTTCCCGGAGCCGGACCTCGAGCCGGTCGCGCCGAGCGCCGAGTGGGTCGAGGAGCTGCGCGGCACCCTGCCCGAGCTGCCGTGGATCCGCCGGGCCCGCATCCAGGCCGACTGGGGCGTCTCGGACGAGGAGATGCGTGACCTGGTCAACTCCGGGGCACTGGAGTTGGTCATCGCCACCACCGAAGCCGGCGCGCCCGCCGACGCCGCACGGTCCTGGTGGGTGGCATACCTGTCGCAGCAGGCGAACACCCGCGGCGTCGCGCTGGCCGAATTGCCCATCACCCCGGCGCAGCTGGCGCGCATCATCGCGCTCGTCGCCGACGGGACGCTGGCGAACAAGCAGGCCCGACAGGCTGTGGACGGCGTCCTCGCCGGGGAGGGCGAGCCGGACGAGGTCGTCGCGAAGCGGGAACTCGCTGTGATGCGAGACGATTCGGCGCTGCAGGCGGCGGTCGACGCGGCGCTCGCCGCGAATCCGGACATCGCCGAGAAGATCAAGTCCGGCAAGGTCGCCGCGGCGGGCAAGATCGTCGGCGACGTGATGAAGGCCACCCGTGGGCAGGCCGACCCGGCCCAGGTCAAGGACATGGTCATCGCGGCCTGTTCCTAGGTCGCAGGCCCCGCGCACACGACAACCGAAGGTCCGCGCCCGACACGGCGCGGACCTTCGCGCGTATCGGGCGGTGCGCCCAGGCAGAATCGGGAAATGCCTTCAGTCGGTGCGTCCCTGTTCTGGATAGCTGTGTGTGCGGTAATCGCGCCGCTGATCGCCGGACTGGTGCCGCGCAAGCTGGTGCCCGAGGTGGTGCTGCTCCTGATCGCGGGCGTCGTCATCGGACCGCACGGGCTCGACATCGCGGTGCAGGGCAGCGAGATCGGTCTGCTGCGTGAACTCGGGCTCGGCATGCTGTTCCTGCTCGCCGGGTACGAGATCGACACCACCGAACTGTCGGGTCGAGGCGGCCGCCGGGCGCTCGTCACCTGGATCGGCTGTCTGGCGCTCGCGTTCGCGATCATCGGGGTCCTCGGCCTGACCGGGGCGATCAGCGCGGAGATTGCGGTGGCCATTGCCCTGACATCCACCGCGCTCGGCACTCTGCTGCCGATCCTGAAGGACAGCGGGCTGATCGAGACCAGGCTCGGCCGAACGATTCTCAATCACGGGGCGTTCGGCGAGCTGGGTCCGGTGGTCGCGATGGCCATCCTGCTCGGTTCCCGCGGCGCCGTCGCCTCACTGATCGTGCTGGCGGTGTTCGCGGTGCTCGCCGTGGCGGTCGCGTTCATCCCCGCCAGCGTGCGGCGGGAGGGCTCGAAGCTGCTCTCGATCATCCGACTCGGCTCCGAGACCACCGCGCAGACCACCGTGCGCCTGACGCTCCTGCTGCTGGTCACCCTCGGCTCGCTGGCCACCGTGTTCCATCTGGACGTGATCCTCGGTGCGTTCGCGGCCGGCTTCATCCTGCGTCGGGCGATGCCCGCGGGCGACGAGAAGCTCGAGGCCAAGCTGGACGGCCTCGCGTTCGGGCTGTTGATTCCGGTCTTCTTCATCACCTCCGGGATGTCGATCGACGTGTCCGCGGTGGCCGCGAAACCCGGTGTGCTGCTGGCTTTCCTCGTCCTGATCCTCGTGGTGCGCGGACTGCCGGTGTTCTTCGCGGAGCGCTTCGACCGCGGTCCGGACGGGACCGACGCGCCGCCGACGGCTCGTCAACGCGGGCAGGTGGCGCTCTATGCGGCCACCGGTCTGCCACTGATCGTCGCGGTGACCCAGGTCGCGGTCGACGCCGGCCAGATGTCCACCGCCAACGCCTCGATCCTCGTGGCGGCGGGTGCCATCACCGTGCTCGTGCTCCCGCTGAGCGCCTCGCTGCTCGCGCCGAAATCCGTCGAGGCACCCGTGCGCTGACCCGAGAGTGCCGTCGGCACCCACAACGCCTAGGTCACGAATGATGCGGTGAGTCGTTCGACAGTCTCCCAGAGTTGGTGTTCGCGGCGCGGGTCGTAGGACTCGTCGGACGAGGGGGCTGTCTTGCTGCGGTCGATGTAGCTCCCGGTCGGGGCTTGTGCCCGGGCGAGCGCTGCGTCGGCGAGGTACTGCCCGGCAGCGGCCATGGACGTGGCCATGGGCGTGAGGGTCGCCAGCGGCAGGATGCGACGCATGGCGAACCGTGAGAAGGCCCCCGCGTCGCGGGCGAGTTGGGTACCCGGGACGAAGCCGGGGTTGAAGCCGACGATGTCTGCGCCGGCGGGCAGACGGCGGGCGTACTCGTGGATGAGGTAGATGGCGGCGAGTTTGCTGGTCGAGTAGGCGGTACGGCCGGCCGCGACGGACTCGGGACGGGCGAAGGCACGGACTCTCGCCAGCCGGGCTGGATCGTCCGGCCATACGGGTCCGGGAACCATGCCCATGTTGTGTCTGATATCGCCGAAGTGGGTGTCGCTGACGGTGATCACGGTCCGGGACGGTGTGTGCAGGTGCGGTTGCAGGGCGCGGATGAGGACGTGGTTTGCCAGCACGTTGACGGCGAATGTCGCCTCGAATCCCTCTTTCGTTTCGGTGAGGTCGTTGGTGTGTTGCAGGCCGGCGTTGGCGACGATCAAGTCCGGCGGCGGAAGCTCCGCGTTCTCGACCGCGGCGATGACGAGATCGGCGGCGCTACGAACGCTGTCGAGTGACGACAGGTCCGTGTGAATCGACGTGACTGTGTGGCCCTTGTCCCTGAGTCGTTCCGCCAGCCTCGGTCCGCCGGGGTTGCGCGCGAGTAACACGAGGTGGGCGTCGGGTTCAGCCTGAAGCAGGTGCTGTACGGCAACGTTGCCGATCCCTTGCGTGGCACCAGTCATGACGATGCTGCGGGGCACTGGCTCTCCTTGACGGGTGGCTCGGGAGTATCCGGTTGTGAGAGCGAGTTTGCCTGGCGCCGCGCGAAGTTTCAGTACATCGAGCGATCCGGCTGCCTCTGCGGATCGTCGGTAGCGGCGCCGGCCGGTGCTGCCTGTCGTGATCGGCAGAGGCCGTCGGGCTCGTCGGACCTGCCGTCCTCAGCTTCCCGGCGTCGGCGGGGAGGCGAGCTCAGTCGAACCCGCCGCCGCCCTGGGGCGCCGGGATCTTCACCACCCGGTCGTCGGTGGGGCCGGGCGCACCCCCGGACTTGTTGACGGTGGCCACCCACACCTCGTTCTTGTCGCCCAGGGCGGCGCCGCCGAGCTGCCCGTACTTGTTCTGCGCCGACAGGGACGGCGCAGCGGTGGCGGAGGCGGTGTTCAGGTCGAGCGCGACCACGGCCAGTGCCTTCCCCGCCGTCAACGCCACCGCGACCGCGCTGGAGTCCGCCACGCAACCGGCGACGCCGGGACGGTCGGGCCAGGTCCACACCGGAGCGCCCGCGGCACCGCCCCGGGCGACGCGCTGCAGCCGGTCCTCGAGCGGAGTCCGATCGGTCACCCACACCGTGCCGCCGTGCGGGTCGACGCAGACGCCACCCGCGGTCCCGATGCCCGACAGGGCGATCTGCGGGAACGGCTGGCCGCCGGGTAGGTCCGGGGTCAGTGCGGTGACCTTCAGCAGCTTTCCGGCCAGTGAGGCGGGATCGGTTGCGGCGGCGGGGTTGCCGGCGTTGCCGGTGAGCACCATCAGTTCGTTCGGTGCGGTGAAGGCGAGGGCGCCCGCGTTGCCGGACGCACCGCGAGGGATGCCGGTGAGCACTGCCTTCGGGGTGTCACCGGGCGCGAGCCGCACCACGCGGTTGTCACCGGGGGTGCTCACGTAGGCGTAGAGCAGGTTGTCCTCGACATAGGACGGTGACAGGGCGATCGAGAGCAGGCCCCCGTCGCCGGAGCCGTCGACGTCGAGGCGGGCGATCTCCTCGGGCGCGGTGCCGGGTGCGACCCGCAGGATCCGTCCGGTGCGTCGTTCGGTGACCAGGGCGGACTGGCCGCCCGGCAGCATCGCCAGGCCGCCGGTGGTGTCCAGGCAGGTGGCCACGACGTTCGGGTCGGGGTCCTCGCAGGGCACGAGAACCCGCGGTGACTCGTCGGGGCCGGTGGTGGGGCCGGGCGTCGGGGCCTGCTGACGGGGCTGCACCTCGCCGCCCGCGGAGAAGGTCGGGACGGTGCTGAACGGTGTCGAGGCGGCGTCGTCGAACCTCGCGCAGCCGACGACGGCCAGGCCCGCCAGGCACACGGACAGCGATGCGGCAGCGGCGCGGCGAATCGACTGCAGTCCCATGCCCTCGAACGGTACGCAGCCGCGGGCGAGTTCGGCGCGCCGACCCTCGACCCCCACGTCGGACCGTCCGCGCGCTCTACCCTGGGTCCGTGACCGACAAGCCTCGACAGACCCCCGACCGTGACACAGCCGAGCGACTGGTTTCGAGCCCGTTCGACCAAGCGACCGAGCGCATCCCGACCACCGACGAGGACCTGGGGCTGCTGCCGACCGAGCAGATTCCGACCTATCGCGGCGCTTCGCTGCCGCCGATCGGGGCGGCCGAGCCGGTGGTCGAGCAGGTGCGCTTCGCCGACAACGGCGCCGACGACGTCCGTGCTGACAACGACACCGAGGTGATGCGGCGCGACAACGTCACCGAGGAGCTCCGCACCGCGGACTCGTACGACCGCGAACTGGCCGCGACCTTCGCGGCCGCACAGGCGGTGCCCGAGGTGGTTGCGCCCGCGCCGGTCGCCGCGACGCCGCGCGGCACCCTGGACCTCGGACTGCTCGTGCTGAGGGTGGCGCTCGGGGCGGTCGCGGTGGTGCACGGGCTGCAGAAACTCTTCGGTGTCTGGGGCGGGCCCGGCATGGACGGCTTCCAGACCTATCTGCTCGACGCCGGCTTCCAGCAGGCCCGACTGCTGGCGGTGGTGGGAGCGGTCGGCGAGGTCGCGGCCGGAGTCTGCCTGATCGTCGGGCTGCTGACCCCGCTGGCCGCGGCCGGCTTGCTCGCGCTGATGATCAACGCGTGGTGCGTGCGCCAGGCCGCCGAACCCGGTTTCCAGTTCTTCGCGCCGGGCGGCGCCGAACTGGAGACCGTGCTCGTCGCGGCGCTGGTGGCGCTGATCCTCACCGGACCGGGTCGGATCTCGGTGGACGGACGTCGCAAGTGGGCGACCCGCCCGCACGTCGGGTCGTCGCTCGCGCTGATCCTCGGGGTGGCGGGCGGCGTGTGCCTGTGGATCTTCCTCAACGGCTCGAATCCCCTGACCTGAGCCGGGGGATTCGAGCCGGTCGGAGGGTCAGACGGTGAGAGTCTCCGGCGCGGGCTGGGGTGAGGGCTCCCGGGGCGCCGCCATCCGCCTGCCGAGGACTGACTTGCGGTACCCGTAGGCGAAGTACACCGCGACCCCGACGACCATCCACACGACGAACCGGATCCAGGTCTCCACCGACAGGTTCAGCATCAACCACCCGCAGGCGGCCACGGCGAGCACCGGGACGAGTGGGACCAACGGCACCCGGAAGCCGCGCGGCAGGTCGGGCCGGGTCCGGCGGAGCACCAGCACACCGAGGCACACCAGCACGAAGGCGAACAGGGTGCCGATGTTGACCATTTCTTCGAGGGTGCCCATGGGGAAGAGTGCGGCGAGCACCGCGACGACGAGACCGACGAGGAGGGTGATCCGGACGGGGGTGCCCTTGGCTCCGGTCTTGGCGAGACCTCGTGGCATCAGGCCGTCGCGGGACATCGCGAACAGCACCCGGGTCTGGCCGAGCATCATCACCATGACGACGGTGGTCAGACCGGCGAGGCCGCCGAAGTTGATGGCCATCTGCGCCCAGGTGATGCCGTGCGCCTCGAACGCGGTGGCCAGGGTCGCGCTGCTGTCGCCGACCAGGGGACTGCCGGTGCGCAGGTCGGTGTACTTGACCATGCCGGTCAGCACCACGGTGACAGCCACGTAGAGCACGGTGACGATGGCCAGGGAGGCGAGGATGCCTCGGGGGAGGGCCTTCTGGGGGTTCTTCGTCTCCTCGGCGGTGGTGGCGACGACGTCGAATCCGATGAATGCGAAGAACACCAGGCCCGCCGCGGCGAGCAGTCCGTACCAGCCGTAGGTGCTGCCGCCCGCGCCGGTCAGCATCGACAGCAGCGACTGGTGAACGCCGGCTGCGGAGCTCGTCGCCTCCTCGGCGGGCGGAATGAACGGTGAGTAGTTGTCCTTGTTGATGTAGAACGCGCCGACCACGATGACGAGCAGGACGACGACGATCTTGATCGCGGTGACGACCGCACCGACTCGGGAGGACACCTTGGTTCCGACGGCGAGGACGATGGTGATCGCGCCGATGATCAGCAGTGCGCCCCAGTCGAAGTCGACGGGGCCGAGGTGGGCCGTCGTCGATCCGCTGGAACCGAAGACGTTGCCCAGGTAGAGCGACCAGCCTTTCGCGACCACGGCGGAGGCCAGGGCGAACTCGAGGACGAGGTCCCATCCGATGATCCAGGCGACGAACTCGCCGAACGTCGCGTACGAGTAGGTGTAGGCGCTGCCGGCGACGGGAACGGTGGATGCGAACTCGGCGTAGCAGAGTGCGGCCAGGCCGCACGCACAGGCGGCGAGCACGAACGCCAGCGAAATCGACGGTCCGGCAACATTTCCCGCGGTCCGCGCCGTGAGCGTGAAGATTCCGGCGCCGATGACGACTGCCACGCCGAACACCGTCAGATCGCGCGCCGTCAGTTCTCGTCGCAGCCTCGTGCCGGGTTCGTCGGTGTCCGCTATCGACTGTTCGACTGATTTCTTACGCCAGATACCGCTTCCGGGCATGGGTGGGCTCCTCGGTTCGCTCCGTACGGCCTCGTGGGCCGGTGGTCGTGGCCGCCAGATGTGACGTGGGTCTCAGTGGCGAGACGAGAAAAGCACCGGCCGCAGATCCGTGCAACACCGAGTCGCGCAGGTGTGCGCCTTGCTCAGCACCGGCCGTGGTCGCCGGTGTGCAACTGAGCACGGTGATCACTCGATCCGCGGGCGGGGCCGCGCCTCGCCCACACCTGTTGACAATCGTGTGACGCGGCTTACAGTTCACACCGCGGGAATCCCCGTATCCCATTGCCCCACAGCGCGGTCGCCCCAGAAGGGTGACGTCGTGGTGGGTGCCGCCAGTGAAGGAGCAGCAATGAGCGCTGTCAACACCCTCGCCGAACAGGACTTCGAGCAACTGTCCATCCGGCGACTGACCGGCGGTTTCGCCAGCATCATCGCCGTGCACGACACCACGCTCGGCCCGGCGCTCGGGGGCGTGCGCATTCGCAAGTACGCCAGCGACGACCTCGCCGCTGCCGACGCGTTGCGACTGGCAAGGGCGATGACGTTCAAGGCTGCCCTCGCGGGACTGCCTCTTGGCGGCGGCAAGTCGGTGATCAACGCCGACCCGCGCGAGGACAAGTCCCGTGGCCTGCTGGAGGAGCACGGGCGGCACGTCGCGGCGCTCGGCGGTCGCTACATCCCGGGCGCCGACATGGGGACCGGCCCGGCCGACCTCGAGGTGATCGGGCGATACGCGCCGCAGGTGTCCAGTGACGGCCGCGACCCGTCGCCGTACACGGCGCGGGGGGTGGTCGCCTCGATCCTGACCGTGTCGAACCGACTGTCCGGCAACGGGATCGGGCACGACGGACTCGACGGGCTTCGGGTCGCCGTGCAGGGGATCGGGAACGTGGGCCTCGGGATCGTCGAGCAGCTCACCGCGCGCGGCGCACGCGTGCTGGTCGCCGATCCGGATCCGGCCCGGGTGGAACTGGCGGTCGAGCGCCACGGGGCGAGCGCGACCACGCTCGACGAGGTCCTGCTCGCGGACGTCGACGTCGTGTGCCCCGCCGGACCCGGTCTGGTCGTGACCGAGGCGATCGCGGGGAGCCTACGGGCGGGCGCCGTCGTCGGGGCGGCGAACAACATGCTCGCCGATCCGGGGGTCGGGGCGACGCTGACCGCCCGCGGCGTCGTCCACGTCCCCGACTTCGTGTCGAACGCCGGGGGGCTGATCTCCTGCGCCGCCGAGGTCAGCGGCGACACGGAGTTCCTGGATCGAGTGGATCGGATCGGCGGCGTCGTCGACGAGATCCTGCGGCACGCGACGGCGACCGGGACGGACCCCGACACCGCGGCGATTGCCTTGGCCCGCAAGCGGATCGACGAGGTTCGCGCCGCTGCGTGACCGGTTACGCCC
>NZ_JBHZAH010000035.1:0-42707 GCF_042754225.1 Rhodococcus sp. NPDC059234 | reverse complement strand
CCCGACCGCTTCCGGTCGGGGGCCAACTGCTTTTGCGGTTACGTCACCGTGACGAATGGTCCTGGTGTGGCGGGGTCGGCGCATGTCGCGGTGTTTTCGGGGGTTTCACGTGAAACGGCGCGCCTCGGATCCGAATCGGGTTCGGGCGGTGCGTTCCTCGTATGCACCCTTCAGTGATCGAGCGTTGACCGTGATCGCGACGTCGGTGTGGCTCCGCATGAGCGATGACACCGTGTCCGTGGTTGGTGTTGTAGGGGCGAGACCGATCACCGCCTGACCCCCAGGGGCCGAGCCGCTGACGATCGGGCGCCACTCCCCTCCCCCGGGCACTGCCGGGTCGGGCGCGTTGGTGCCGGCGAGGTTTCACGTGGATCCGGCTCGAGGATCGCGACGGTGACGAGACCATCGACTCCGCGCTCCCGTTGCCAAGCTGAGGTTGCCGCATCGCGTACTCGACGATGGAACGCGGGAACCGGCTCGAGGACGCGTCGCCGACGGTGGGGCGTGCACACGGCGCATCGAATCGACGGGAACTCGCACGGCGGCCGCGTCCCCGCCCCGACTCACGCCCACCGGTGCTGCCGCTCCGGTGCGGGCGTTGTCGTCGCTTGTGCCGGCGTCGAGTTGCGTCGACACGGGTCCGGTGACCGTCGTATGGACGGTCGATCGGTGGACTCGGCTCGGGGCACTGCGGGCGGACCGCGACACGCGGACCGAGCCATCGCCCACCGAGCGGGATCGCGATGGTCGAACCCTCGTCGAAGCGATGCTCGATTCGGCGACCGGGTGCGAGTCGCACACCCGGACGACCTGCCCTGTGCCGACCCGCTGCCGGGGGCGCCGGCGTCCCGCTGTCGTGCGGTGCCGCGGGTGGCGGTCGTCGCCGCGGGTCGCACCGATCCGGGGTGGTCCGCGCCGTCAATGTTTCACGTGAAGCCGCTGTTTCACGTGAATCCTTGACGGTGGAGCGTCCCGCACCGGTTCGGGTGCGCGACGGTGCGAGTCGACCATGCTGCCGGTGGCGTCGGGTATGTCGCCCGATCGGTGGTGCCGCCGTCGAGGCGGACGGCCTTCTGCCCATCTCGACCGCGGGAGGCGAGAGCGTGGTCACCGTCCCGGCTCCCTGCTCGAGGGGGTCTTTGCCGTACTCCGCGATGTCATACAAGAAACGTCGTCACTCGAGCAACGTCATTCGAGGGCGTGGCACCGCCGACGTCGTGCGGCCGGGGTCGTGGGTGCAGGCCGGAGACGAGTGCTCTCGGTTCACCGGCCCGCCGATGCCGTGCTGGCGTCGACCTCCCGCGCGGGCGCGTCCGTCGCGCCGACGAGGTTGCTCGCGCCGATGTTTCACGTGAATCGTTGTTTCACGTGAATCGTCATGGGGAGGCAACCTCGACCGGAACCACCGCCGCCCGCGGGACGCCCGACCGGCTGCCCTTCGTGGAGAACCACACCCAACCCCTCCCCTCCCCCACCGCCGCAGAACCGCGTACGGGTACCGACCGCATGCGGCCGCAACCCTCGAGTGGATCCGCGGTGGTGCCGACCCGATGCTCCTGCCTGGAGCGGGTGGGGGCCTACCGGGATTCGAGGTGAAGCGATCCGGGCCAGGGTCCGGCACACGCCGCCGACCACCCGCGGGTCGCACGCTCGGCCACCCCGTTCGCTGAGTCGCGTTGCGAGACGACCACTCCCCTCCCCCACCGTTTCCGCACCCGCGCGAACCTTCGGCGGTGAGGGGAACGACGTCCAGGCGGGAGTCGCGCAGTCCCCGAGTCATGTTTCACGTGAATCAGTACGTTTCACGGCGCCGAATCCCTGAGGTCCCCTGAATACGGTGGAGAGGGCCCTACCCCGCGTGATGGTCGTATGGGGGGGCGACGTCCCCGTGACAAGTGGTCCCCACGGGTGGAGTGGAGACCCGGACCCTCCGATCGGTGGGCCTGGGTACGGGCGGTGATCGACTCGCACCCGTCCGCGGGGTGCCCACCTACGTCGCACGCGATCATGCCTCGCGTCTCGCCCCGGAGCCGCCCCGTCCGGCGGTCACGTTTGCCGCGCCTCCCGGTGGCCACCCCTCCCCTCCCCCGCCGGGGGACCGCGCCGGACGGATCGGGTAGAGCGGTCGCACAGCCGATTTCGGCCGTTCGGTTTGTGCAATGCAGAGCCGACGCGGGAAGATGTTTCACGTGGAACAGACCGAGTCCGAGGACATGCCCGAGGCCGCCAGAACCGTTTTCGGGGACCGTCTAGACATCGCCCGGAAGTATCGAGACTCCCTTGCGACGGACGGTGTAGAGCGAGGCTTGATCGGACCCCGCGAGGTCCCCCGACTCTGGGATCGGCACCTCCTCAACTGTGCGGTGATCGGGGAGTTGATCGCCGAGGGCGAATCCGTCGTCGATGTCGGCAGCGGGGCCGGTCTGCCCGGCATCCCCCTGGCGATCGCGCGCCCGGACCTCCGGATCACCCTCGTCGAGCCGCTCCTGCGACGATCGGTCTACCTCGCCGAGTTCATCGAGGCGGCCGGTCTCGACGTTCGAGTGGTGCGTGGCCGCGCCGAGCAGCCCGGCGTCCTCAAGGAGGCCGGCGGGGCCGACGTCGTGACGTCGAGGGCGGTGGCCCCACTGGAGAAGCTGGCGCGGTGGTCCATCCCCCTCGTACACGAGCACGGCAGGATGCTGGCGATGAAGGGATCCAGCGCGGCGGAAGAGATTTCGCGTGACCGCGCTTCCCTTTCCCGGTTGGGTGCTGGCAAGCTAGAGATCGTCGAATGCGGTGTCGACGTCCTTCCCACTCCGACGATTGTGGTTCGTGCGGAACGTGTTCCGCGACGGTCCCAACGCCGATGAGGGTGGTCGAGCCGGTGGGTTCAGTCGTGGTGGTCGAGTCAGTTCAGTGAAGGAGCAATACATGTCGGGTGGACCCGAAATCTCTGTTTCACGTGAAACGGAACACAGCGCCTCGAGATCCACCGACAAACCGTCCGGTAACGGAACCGAACCCCACTCCCCCAGTCCGTACGCGGGCATCTCCGTGGAGGAGACCCCGATCGGCGCCGCGGCCCAGCGCGCCAGTCAGGTACTCCACCCCGCCAGCGTGTCCCTGCCCAAGCCGGACCGCAGGCGGATGCTCACGATCGCCAACCAGAAGGGTGGCGTCGGCAAGACCACCACGGCGGTGAACCTGGCGTCCGCGCTCGCGGTGCAGGGGTTGACCGTCCTCGTGGTCGATCTCGACCCCCAGGGCAACGCCAGCACCGCGCTCGGCGTCCCGCACCACTCCGGGACCCCGTCGAGCTACGAACTCCTCATCGGCGAGGCCACCGCCCAGGACGCGATCCAGAAGAGCCCGCACAGTGATCGGCTGTTCTGCATTCCCGCGACGATCGACCTGGCCGGCGCGGAGATCGAACTCGTCTCCATGGTGGCTCGCGAGGGCAGGCTGAAGAATGCGCTCTCCGAGGCCGCACTCTCGGAGATCGACGCCGACTTCATCCTCATCGACTGCCCGCCGTCGCTCGGATTGTTGACGGTCAACGCGCTGGTCGCCGCCAACGAGGTCCTCATCCCCATCCAGTGCGAGTACTACGCACTCGAGGGCGTGGGTCAGCTGCTGCGCAACATCGATCTGGTCCAGTCCCATCTCAACCCCGATCTCCACGTCTCCACCGTGCTGTTGACCATGTACGACGGGCGCACGAAGCTGGCGGACCAGGTCGCCGAGGAGGTGCGTAACCACTTCGGGGACGCCGTCCTGCGCGCCGTGATTCCCCGCAGCGTCAAGGTCTCCGAGGCGCCCGGGTACGGGATGACCGTCCTCGACTACGATCCGGGTTCACGTGGCGCCATGAGCTACCTCGACGCCGGCCGTGAACTCGCCGCCCGCACCGCATCGACCAACGCGCAGGAGAACTAGTGAGTCAGAGAAGCAAGGGCGGGCTCGGCCGCGGCCTCGCGGCGCTCATCCCCACGGGCCCCGACGCCGGCCCGCGGCTCGGCAGCGCGGCCGCCGACGTCATCATCGGCAATGCCACCGCCCCGGTCGTTCCGAAGCCCGCGCCGGCGGAGCCCGTCGAGGAAGCCCCGGCGGATCCGGCGACGAACGGCAAGGCCGGTACGAAGAGCGCCCGCAAGACCGTGATCACGGTCGAGGCGACGCCCGACGACGCCACCGATCTCGCCCCCATCGGCGCTAGCTACCGGGAGATCCCGGCAGCGCAGATCGAGCCGAACCCCAAGCAGCCTCGCTCGGTCTTCGACGAGGAGGCGCTCGCCGAGTTGGTGCACTCGATCCGCGAGTTCGGCCTGATGCAGCCGATCGTGGTCCGCCGGATCGCCGCCGACCGTTTTCAGCTCGTCATGGGTGAGCGGCGTTGGCGTGCCAGCCAGGCCGCGGGACTCGAGAAGATCCCGGCGATCGTGCGCGAGACCAACGACGGCGCGATGCTGCGCGATGCCCTGCTCGAGAACATCCACCGGGTGCAGCTGAACCCGTTGGAGGAGGCCGCGGCCTACCAGCAGCTGCTCGAGGAGTTCAACGTCACGCACGACGAGCTCGCCAGCCGGATCGGGCGGTCCCGGCCCGTCGTGACCAACATGATCCGACTGCTCAAGCTCCCGATCCCGGTCCAGCGCCGAGTCGCGGCGGGGGTGCTCTCCGCGGGCCACGCCCGGGCGCTGCTGTCCCTCGAGGCAGGTGCGGACGCGCAGGAACTGCTCGCCGCTCGCATCGTCGCGGAGGGGTTGTCGGTGCGGGCGACCGAAGAGGCGGTCACGCTCGCCAACCGCGACGGTGGCGATCTGCCCACTCCCCCGGTCAAGCGCAAGCCGATCCAGATGCCGGGTCTGCAGGACGTCGCGGACCGGCTCTCCGGAGCCTTCGACACCCGCGTGACCGTCAGCCTCGGTAAGCGCAAGGGCAAGATCGTCGTCGAATTCGGGTCGGTGGACGATCTGCAGCGCATCGTGGAGATGATGGAGACCCACGGGCCCCAGTAGTCCCGAAATCCCAGGTCCAGGCACCCTCGGCCGATCCGTCACTGTGACAATAGAGCGGATCGGCGGGGGTGCTGGATCGGGAAGTTGCCGAAATCTTCTGTTCTACAACAGTTTTCGTGCGGCACCCGTCCGGTGGGGGCCGCGGTCGGATGGATCGCCTATCCTTGAGGGTGCGAATGTGTCAGGTGGGGGTCTCGGCCCGCCACTGCGATGTCTTGGAGGCGGAGTCAGGGTGACGATGCGCATCAACCCGCTCACCCTCGACGGTCTCGACCAGCTGCCCCGCCACTCCCGGCGCTGCGTCTTCTGGGAGATGGATCCCTCCGCCCTCCGGCGGTCCCGCGAGTTCTCCGATCCGGAGTTCGAGAAGGAAGCCTGGCTCTCGATGGTCATGCTCGAGTGGGGCTCGTGCGGGCAGGTCGCGACCCTCGACGGCAGGCCCGCCGGATGTGCCCTCTATTCGCCACCCGGCGACGTGCCGCGTGCCAAGCTCTTCCCCACCTCGCCGGTGAGCCCGGACGCGGTCCTGCTGACCACGATGAGGCTCGAACCCGCCGCGCAGCTGGACGGGGTGGGCCCCAGCCTGATTCAGGCCGTTGTGAGCGATCTGGTGCGCCGCGGCGTGCGTGCCCTCGAGGCGTTCGGCATCGTCCGTGGACCCGAAGACGAGGCCCCGGCAGGCAAGGCCGGCCACGAGTGCGGCCCCACGGAATGCATGATCGAGGCCAGCTTTCTCGAGGACATGGGGTTCGAAGTCGTTGCCGCACATCGTCGCTATCCTCGACTGCGGCTCGAGCTGGATCGTGACCACGGTTGGAAGGCGGACGTCGAGTCGGCCCTCGAACAACTGCTGATCGCCGCCTCGCTGACGGTGGTCGACATCGAGCACAAGTCCACCGTCGGTGCCGTCTGACCCCGCGACGTTCCCCGGACGATCAGCTGACGGCGACGATCCGGGTCAGGCCGGGTCAGCCTTCGCGAGCTCCTCGGCGAGAAGCTCCTTGAAGGTGAAGGTCCCGGTCGGCTGGTCGTCCTGACCGAGCAGGTACAGCCGCTTGACCGCGATGAGGATGGCCTCGGCGATGATGTCGCGGTTGCGCGGGTTGATGAGGGTCTTCACGTCGGAATCGTTTGTGAGGTAACCGATGTCGACCTGAACCGTCGGCATGTTGGTCAGCCGCAATACGTCCCAGGATCGGCCGTGTGTCCGGCAGTCCTGTAGCGGTGCGCGCGCGACGATTTCACGCTGGATGAAGCTCGAGAGCACCTGCCCGATGCGGGAGGTGGCACCGTGCGAGTTGCCGAAGTGGAAGCTGGCGACACCGTTGGCGTGCGGGCTCGCGCTGCTGGCACACCGCAGCGAGATCATCAGGTCGGCGTCGAAGGCGTTGGACCGTTCGGCCCGTTCCGCTGTCGACGGGTTCGCGTTCTGCGGCCGCGAGAGGAAGGTCTCCATGCCGGTCGCCGCCATCCGGCCCTCGAGGCGGCTGGCGAGGTCCCAGAGGATCTGGGCCTCGGTGAGCGGACCGTTCGGGGTGTTGAGCAGCGCACCGGTCGCGTCGCCGCCGAGATCCGGGTCGATCACGATGCGCTTGCCGCTGAGCTGCGGGCCGGAGCGTCGGACCGACTCCTCCTCGGTGATCGCGTGCGGCGAGCCGCCGGTCACCCGGGTGCCGAGCAGGTCCAGCGACCGCAGCGTCGCGGGACCGCAGATGCCGTCCGAGGAGATGCCGATCTCGCGCTGGAAGGACGACAATCCCTCGTGCGTCTGCGGCCCGAAGTAGCCGTCCACCCGGCCGGGGTAGAAGCCGAGGTCCTGGAGGCGGGTCTGCAGGGTCGCGACGTCGTCGCCGTACAGCGGCGCCGACAGCTGGTAGGCGAGGGTGCGTGCGCCGAGCCGGTACGACGCCTCCTTGAGTGAGCGGTACGTCGCGGCTCCGACGACGCCGTCGACGAGCAGTCCCCGCTGCTGCTGGAAGGCCCGCACGGCGCTGTCGAGGTTGTGGTCGAACACCGCGTCGGGCGCGATCCACTGGGAGCCGTTGACCGGCTCGCGGCCGACGACGGAAACGCCGTTGTGCAGGAATCCCAAGGCCGACAGGGTGCCTCGAATCTCGGCAACGGCGGGACCGTGGTCGCCGTGACGGAGTCGATGCATATCGTGCGGGCCTTTCCTTCGTCCTGACGGCGCTGCGATGCGCGCCGCGTCGATCGATTGTCGCAGAAGCCCCCGAGATTCTGGGAATCTCGGGGGCTGCGATATCGGCTACAGGACGTCGGAAAGGTCCTTGAGCAGGGCGGCCTTGCCCTTGGCGCCGACGATCTGCTTGATCGGCTTGCCGCCCTGGAACAGGATCATCGTGGGGATCGACATGACCTGGAAGTCACGCGCCGCCGCCGGGTTGGCGTCGATGTCGAGCTTGGCGACGGTCAGCTTGTCGCCGTGCTCGCCCGCGATCTCCTCGAGCACCGGCGCGACCATCTTGCACGGTCCGCACCAGGTCGCCCAGAAGTCGACCAGCACGGGCTTGTCGGAGTCGAGGACGTCCTGCTTGAAGGAGTCGTCGGTGATGGTGATCGTGTTCGCCATGGGGGTCTCCTCGGGTGACGGAACTACGGGGACGGTGGGTGGTCAGGCGTCGCGGGTACTCGGGCTAAGCCTCCGCGGGTACTCGGGCTAAGCCTCCGCGGGTACTCGGGCTAGGCCTCGACGGCGACGGGCGCGCCGGCGGCGTCGACGGTGTTCGCGGTGATGTCGCCCTTCTCGGCCAGCCAGCGCTCGGCGTCGATCGCGGCGGAGGCACCGGTGCCGGCGGCCGTGATGGCCTGGCGGTAGGTGTGGTCGACGAGGTCACCCGCGGCGAACACCCCCGGGGCGGAGGTGTGGGTCGTCGGCGACTGCACCCGCACGTAGCCCTCGTCGTCGATGTCGACCTGACCCTTGACCAGTTCGCTGCGCGGGTCGTGGCCGATGGCGACGAACATGCCGGTGATCGCCAGGGTCGACTGTTCGCCGGTCACGGTGTCGCGGACCACGAGGCCGGTGACGCTGTTCTCCCCGAGCACCTCGATCGGCTCGGCGTTGGTGACGATCCGGATCTTCTCGTTGGCCTTGGCGCGCTCGAGCATGATGCGGGAGGCGCGGAACTCCTCGCGGCGGTGCACGAGGGTGACCGAGCGGGCGAAGCGGGTGAGGAAGGTGGCCTCCTCCATCGCCGAGTCGCCGCCGCCGATGACGGCGATGTCCTGGTCCTTGAAGAAGAATCCGTCGCAGGTGGCGCAGGCGCTGACGCCGCGCCCGAGCAGGCGCTCCTCGCCCGGAATGCCGAGGTAGCGGGCGGCCGCGCCCATCGCGAGGATGACGGCGTGCGCGTAGTAGGCCTCGCCGTTCACGACGACCTTCTTCACCTCGCCGGTCAGGTCGATCTCGTCGACGTCCTCGGTGCGGATGTCGGCGCCGAAGCGCTTGGCCTGCTCGCGCATCTCGTCCATCAGGTCCGGGCCCATGATGCCCTCACGGAACCCGGGGAAGTTCTCCACCTCGGTGGTGGTCATCAGGGCGCCGCCGAACTGGGTGCCCTCGAACAGCAGCGGCTCGAGTTCCGCGCGGCCGGCGTAGACGCCGGCGGTGTACCCGGCGGGTCCGGAACCGACGATGATCAGGTCGCGAACCGAGGTCGGAGTAGTCATGCGGGCCTTCCGGGAGAGTGAACGTTGTCTGGCTCAACACCAGACTAAGGGGTGATGTTCCCGGCCCTCGAGCCCGATGCGGCGAGCGTCACATAGGGCTCGATCAGCTCGGCGGCCCGCGCCTGGACCGAGCCGACGTCGGCACCAGCCTCGATCTGCCGGGTAGCGGCGTGAACCACCGCGTTGATCAGTTCCGCAGTGGCGACCGGATCGCTCGCGCCGAGCTCGGCGAGCGCCGCCGTGAGCGGGGCCACCAGCTGTCGGTGCATCGCCGCGCTGGTCTCGTTGATGCGTTCGCGCGGCGCGATCGAGGAGATGGCCGACGCGATCGCGTGCTCGCCGTCGGCGACCAGGTCGAGGTTCGCCCGGACGTAGGCCAGCACCCGACGGTCGGCCGCGCCCGCCGCGACCATCTCCAGCTCGACCCGCGCCGACCAGCGCGGGAACGAGTCCTCGATGAGTGCGTCGAGCAGGTGCTGACGGGACTTGAAGTACTGGTACATGCTCGACCGGGCCAGGCCGGCCCTGGCCGCGACCTCCGCGAACCCGGGGATCTCGGCGGTGCCTTCGGCACTGCTCTCGGCGAGGAGGTCGCGGGCGGCGTCGAGCAGTGCGCGTTGCTGGGCTGCCCGGTGCTCGGCAACGGTGGGCGCGCTGATCCGCGGCAACGTTCCCCCTCCGGTGCTGGCGGCCCGGGCGCTGCGCTCGGATCGCGGTGGGGCGACCCCCGTCATCGGGTCACCTCGGTCGTGCACATCGTAGTCAAGGGGAACCGTCACGGTGGGAAAGCGCCCACTCTCCGACGGTCCGACCGCTAGCCGGCCGCGACGCTCGGCGAAGGCAGGTTCGTGACGGTCTCGCGCACCACGCACCGGGTACCGGTGTAGATCGTGGGCATGCACTTGTTGCAGTGGATGCACCGCCCCTCGGCCGCCCGATCGCCGCGCATCCGGTTGACGAGGTCGGGTTCACGCAGGATCGCGCGTGCCATCGCGACGAACTCGAAGCCCTCGTCGAGCGCGTTCTCGATGGTGTCGACCCGGTTGACGCCGCCGAGCAGGATCAGCGGCATCGAGAGGATCTCGCGGAACTGCCGGGCGAGGGGAAGGAAGAAGGCCTCCTCGAAGGGATAGGTCGGGAACAGGTGCGGGCCGTACACCTTCAGTCCGAGCCCCACCAGTTTCGGTTGGGACGCAACGAATTCCGCCATCGGAACCTCGCCGCGGAAGAAGTACATCCCGTTGAGCAGCGAGCTGCCGCCGGTCAGCTGCAGGGCGTCGAGGTGCCCGTCCGACTCGAGTAGCTTCGCGATCTGCAGGCTCTCGTCGAGCCAGAGGCCCTTCGGTACGCCGTCGGTCATGTTGAACTTGGCCGTCACCGCGACCCGGTCACCGACCGCGGCCCGGACCCGCTCGATCATCTCGCGGGGGAATCGGGCCCGCGCCGCGACGCTGCCGCCGTAGCCGTCCCGGCGCTTGTTGAGGTTCGGGCTCATGAACGAGCTGAGCAGGTAGTTGTGACCGAGGTGCACCTCGATCGCGTCGAACCCGGCCTCGACGGCGACCCGCGCCGACCGCTCGAAGTCGGCGGTGACCGAGGCCAGCTGGGTCGTCGTCGCTCCGCGCACCAGACCCATTGCGGGAGCGCTGATCCGGGTGGACGGGGCCAGCGTCGGCTGCTTGTTGGACAGGGTGTTGGCGACCAGTCCGGCGTGCCCGATCTGGGCGGCGGCCAGGGCGCCCTCGGCGTGCACGGCCTCGGTCAGCCGGGTGAGGCCGGGCAGGCTGGCCTCGTTCAGCACGAGGGTGTCCCGGTGCACCCGGCCCGACTCGGACACCGCGCAGTAGGCGACGGTGGTCAGCGCGGCGCCGCCGGCCGCCACGGCGCGGTGGAACTCGACGAGCTCGTCGGAGACGGCACCGCGAGGCATGACGCCCTCGAAGGTGGCGGCCTTGACGATGCGGTTGCGCAGCGTCAGCGGTCCGAGCTCGGCGGGTTCGAAGATCTGCGGCCGGGGGGCCGGGGCGGGTGGAGTGGTCGTCATCGGTGTCCTCGCGCTCTGCCCGGAATTACGGTGCCACCGGACTCGTAATGGGGAGGGTATAGCCCCGACGGCCACGATGGAAGAGAATTCGGGCCAATGAATGCCACCGGATCTGGACGACCCCGCGACCCCCGCATCGACGCCGACGTCCTCGCGGCGACCAGGGACCTGCTGTTGGAGGTGGGATTCGACCAGCTCAGCGTGCGGGCGGTGGCGGGACGGGCGGGTGTCAGCCGGGCGGCGATCGCCCGCCGCTGGGAGTCGAAGGCCCAGCTGGTCCTCGACGCCGTGCTGGGCGTGACCCCCGACCTGACCCCCTTCGACGGTGCGGACCGTGCGGGCTGGATTCACTGGGTGGTGACCGGCAGCTCGGCACTGTTCAGGCAGCCGGAGGTCCGCGAGGCGGTCCCGGGACTGCTCGCGACACTGCGGGACCACGACGAACTGCGTGGAGCACTGTGGCGCAACTTCGCGGGTCCGGCCGCCGCGCTCTTCCCGGGCTCGGCGGGGGCGGCTACGGGCGACCCGGACACCGCGCGGGCCCTGCTGGTCCTCGGCGCGGGCGCAGCGCTGTTCCTGTCGTTGATCGCGCCGGAGGAGGACACCCCGCAGATGCGGGCGAAGGTGCTCGAGATCCTGATGCCGGTGGCCGACGGGTCGAACTGACGGGAGCGGGTGGTGTCAGCCGATGTCGGCGCGCGCCAGCGTCGCGGGATCGTCGGTGCCGCAACCTGTTCCGACCACCAATGCGGTGATCTGCGGCGGGCGCGGTCCCGCGAACAGCATGAGGATTCCCGCCACGCCGCGTAGCCGCACCGGACCGGAGCCGAGCAGTGGACGGGAGGGGTCGATTCCGTTCGCGAGCAGGCAGGCATCGCGTGCGGCCGGGGATTCGAGCGGGCCGAGGGACGAGTGGCCGAGCACGCTCAATGCGGTCGCCGGTTGCAGGGAGTCGCCGATTTCGACTCCCCCGTCGGATCGGCCGGGCTGGGGCTGCGCGAACAGGGGCGTCGCCGGCGACGGAGAGTCGGGCTGCGATTCGGTGGTCAGTTGGGCGACGCCGATCGCGGCTCCCGAGGCGACGACGAGCACGGCGGCGGCGGCTGCTGCGAGCCGGACCGGACTGCGCCCGCGGCGGGTCGAGAGCGCGATCGGGGTGGCCGGGGCCTCGGCGAGGGCCCCCTGGATGCGGGTCAGGACCTCGGGCGGGATCGGTGGTGCGGGCGGGTCGAGGGTGCGCAGCGCGCCGAGGTCGGCGCGCACCGCGTCGAGTGCGTCGAGCGTGCGCATCGCCTCGGGGTCCTGGATCGCCACGGCCCGGAGTCGATCGGCGAACTCGGGGTCGAGCACCCCGGCGTGAAGGTCGGCGAGTAGTTCGGGGTCGAATGGGGGGAACAGTGCATCGTCTCCCTGGGCGACCATTGACACCTCCCTGCGATCTAAGAGCTACTGGCTGTACCGAACTCGGTGCAGGGCCGCTCGCTGTGCGCCCGCTGCGATTCCCGTCACAGGAATTAGACCCCGTCCGGAGTGATTTGGTTCCGATCGTTCTGCATATATTTGAGCCGTTGCGCGAGTTTGCTTCGGGCGCGGGCACATCGGCTCTTCACGGTGCCCTCGGGAACACCGAGTAGCGCCGCGGCCTCCGCCACGGAATAGCCTTCCAGATCCACTGCGACGATCGCCGCGCGTTGCTCCGCCGGCAGCGTGAACAACGCCTCCTCGATCGCCATCGACGTCTCTCGGTCGGACATTTCGTCGCGGGCTCCGGCCGGCTCGTACTTCTCGTCGTCCGAGAGCGGCACGGTCGGTCGGGCGCGGTTGCGCCGTATCCGGTCCAGACACGCGTTGACCACGATCTTGTGCAGCCAGCTTCGCACCGCCGCGTCCGCCCGGAAGCTCGCCGCCGTGCGGTGTGCGGACAGCAGCGCCTCCTGCAACGCGTCCGCGGCGTCCTCCGGCGTGTAGCTCGTCCGTTTCGCGGTCTGCCACAGGTGGTCCTGGTGCCTACTCAGTAACTCTGCAAAAGCGCGTGCGTCCCCCGACGCGTGCGCCGCCAGCAACTGGGCGTCTGTCATGCCCTCGCCGGCGATCCCCCTGTTGATTCGCACGCGCGGATGCTAACCGACCGCGAGGTCTGCGGCTACTCCCCGGCGTCTGACCTGGGAGATCTCGTGTCGACTAGCGCGCCTTCGAGAATCCCAGCTCGGCGATGGAGGTCTGGTTCTTGCCGTCGTCGGTACCGAGCTTGGTGATCCACACCAGCACCCGGGTCGCGTTGCCGTCGCTGGTCACCGGGATGGTCGTCACGCCGTCCTTGAGCACGCCCGTCCCGATCACCTGGGTCTGGTCCAGCGTCGGGTTGTCGCTCGGTGCGGTGCGGATCTCGACGGCCGAGCCGACGCTGGGAGAGGTGATCGTGACCTCCCCGAGCGCGGCCGGCTGCGCGAGGTTCACCAGCAGGCCGACGCCGGACTTGAACGACGGGAACTGCTGGAAGTACGTGTCCGTGCTCCACTTGGTGGCCGGATTTCCGTCCACCGCCAGACCGGCGGTCGACGGGTTGTCCGCCGACCCCTGCGGGGAGTACACGGTGGCACCGGCGGGCACGATCGGAGAGGGTGCGGCCACCGGAGCTGCCGAGGGCGAGGGCGCGTCGCTGGGGCCCGCCGCGCTGGTGGTGAGGCCGATGTTCTGCTCGTTCAGCGGCTCGGTCGAGCTTCCGCCGGCGAACAGGTTCGCCAGCCACCATCCGACGAGTGCCAGCACGATCACGGTGAGCACGCCGAGCGCCGCGAGGGCGATGAGCATGCGGTTGCTACGGATCTTCCGCTGCTCGGCGTCCTCGGGATCGGCAAGGGCGTGACCGGACGAACCGGCGGGCCGCTGGCCGAGCCGCAGCGCCGGCATGAGATCGGTCTTCTGGTCGACCACCGAGGCCTGGTCCAGCACGTGCTGGACGGTGGCCGCGGTGCGGATGCCGCCGCCCTGCTCGAGGGAGCGGACCGCGACCGCCGAGATCTCGAACGGGACCTCGGGGCGAATCTTGCGCGGCTCGACCGGCTGGCCGTCGTCCCCGCGGTCGGCCAGCTTCATGCCGCCGACCGTGTTCGCCGGGCGTTCCCCCGCGGCGGGCGGTGCGGCCCCGGCCTCGGGTGCCGGAGCGGGCTCCGCGAGCGGCCAGCGGGCGGTGATCAGGCCGTACAGCATGGCGCCGAGGCCCCGCACGTCGGAGCTGGCGTCCGCATCGGCCAGGGTCGCGGGGAACGCGAGCACCGCGTCGCCGCTCGCCGAGATCCGGACGCGGTCCGGGTGGTCGATCGAGAGCGCGCCGCCGCCGCGATGGGCGGCCTCGGCCGCCGATGCGAGGGCGCGGATCGCGCGGGCGGCACCGATCGGCGACGGCACCGTCTCGGCCATCTCCCGCAGCGACCGGCCGGGAGTCCACTCGGCGACGACGATGCCGCCGGAGCTGCCCCGGACCACGTCGAGCACCCGGGCCAGGCCCGGGGAATTGATCCGCCCGAGCCGAAGGGTGCGCGAGAGGACCGCCTGCGGACCCTCTGCTTCCGGTGTGTCCGCGCCGGCGCGCTGGTCGGCGTCGACGAAGGTCAACGCGACCTCGCGGTCGAGCTTGGTGTCGTGTGCCTGCCAGAACTTGAGCCCGCGCGCACCGCCGTGCGGGGCGAGCAGGCGGTACCGGCCGCCGGCAACGGACGCCCCCGCCAGGAGCTTCGGGCCGCGCTGCGTGCGGCGGGCCGTGGGCTCGCCGACACGCATCGGCGGCAGCTGCGGCGAACCGATCGGGATGATCCCGGTGTCGACCGTGAGGTCGCGCTCCGGTCGCACCGAGTCGGCAGGCCGCTTGTCCGCCCGCGCCTCGGCGTTCTCGGTTGTGCGCGTTGCGGATTGGGGTGCCGACGCCTCCACCGTGGACCCGGCAGATTTGCCGCCGGTAACGTCTTCGTCGCTCACCCTCGCTCCTTCGCGCATCTGGCTGGAATTCTCCCCGCCCGAGATCGGCGCCCCGGTACGCCCGGCACCAGGGTACGGGAGTTGCTGCCTGCTATTGAGTGGTACCTGAGCACGACCTATCACGGGAAGCAACTCGGTGTCGGCCTCGTACATCGAGACCGAATCCGCCGTGGCAGCCGTGGAGACCTTCGGTGCCCTGCCGAGCAGTCGGTTCACGAGACGCGTCACCGCGACGGTCCCGGCCACCACCTCCGGGATCCCGGCGATGCGGAGCAGCGCGAAGGTCAGGCCGAGCATGATCACCGCGGACACGCCGACCTCGACGAAGGCGCCGGGGCCGCCGAACTTGTCGGCGAGCCGGCCCAGGCCCAGCAACTGCTCGGCGGCGAGCATGGTGATACCGCCCGCCACGGACGCCACCACGACGAGGAAGGCCGTCTTGCCGACGTTCGCCATCCGCAGTGACCCGAGGCTGCGCCGCAGCAGCACGCCGCCGATGATCGCGCCTGCGGTGAAGCCGAGTCCGTTCGCGACACCCAGCAGGCTGACCACCTGGCTGTTGTCGGAGGCCACCGTCGGTGCCAGCAGCGACAGACCGACCTTCACGCCGGTGATGCCGAGGATGATCCAGGTGGGCGTCCAGGCCTGCTCGCGGGCGTAGAACACGCGAAGGTGGATGAGCACCAGCGCGTACGGGATCAGCGTGAACGCCGACCAGCTGACCGCGTGTCCCAGCCGCTCGGCGTCGGCAGACCCGAAGTTGCCGTAGCCGAACAGTGCATGTCCGACCTGCGGTCCGGCGAAGGTGAGGAAGATGACGACAGGCACCAGCGAGACCATGGTCAGCCTGGTCGCGACGGACAGGTCGTCGACGACGGCGGGGGTGTCCTCGGCGGCCGCGTTGCGGCTCAGTCGAGGCATGATTGCGGTGAGCACGGTGACGCCGAGGATGCCGTACGGCAGCTGCAGCAGCAGCCACGCCTGCTGGTAGATGACGGGTCCGGCGGCGTCGACGGAGGCCGCGACCCGGGTACCGATGGTGAGACCGATCTGGCTGATCAGCACGTACAGGACGATGGCCACGCCCATGCCCGCGAACAGCCTGAGCCGGTTGTCGATCCCCCACAGCGGCTTGAGGCTGATGCCCTGCCGCCGGATCGCGGGCACCAGGGTCAGGACCTGGACCACGACACCGAAGGTGAAGCCGAGGCCGAGGACCAGCAGGCGTGCAGTGGTGACCTCGTCCCCGCCGGGCAGCAGCCAGTAGATGCCGAGGACCACCAGGACGGTGAGATTGTTCAGGACCGGCGCCCAGGCGCCCGGCCGGAACACCTGTCGGGTGTTCAGCAGCGCGGTCAGCAGCGCGGAGAGGCCGTAGAAGAAGATGGCGGGCAGCAGCAGGTAGGCGAAGTGCGTGGACAGCTGCTCGTCGACCTTGCCGTGTTCGGGCAGGAACAGCCGGGTCAGCAGGGGGGCGGCCGCAACCGCCGCCAGCGCGGCGGTGCCGAGGGTGACGACCGAGATGGTGAACAGTCGCCGGACGAAGGCCGCGCCGCCGTCCTCGTCCTCGTTCTCCGCGCGGACCAGGACCGGCACCACGATCGCGGTGAGGACCGCGCCGAGCACCAGCTCGGAGATCATGTTCGGCATCGTGCTCGCGACGGTGAACGAGCTGGCCGCGGCCGCGCCGAGGGTGGTCAGCAGCAGGACCTGCTTGAGGAAGCCGGTGATCCGACTGACCAGGGTCGCGATGGCGATGGAGCCGGTCGACGCGATCAGTCGGGAGTTCGAGTTGGGGTTGTCGTCCCCGCCGTCCTGCTCGGTGGGGCGCTCCGGGGCGGGCGGCGCCTCGACCAAGGGGGTCGATGCGGGTCGCCGGACAGGGTCACCGGGCAGGTGGCGCTGCGGAGCGGCGCGCTGCGGGACCGGCTGCGGTCGGTAGGGCCGGGGTGGTCCCGGCTGGGACTGCTGGGGACGGCGAGGCTGCTGGGGTTGCTGAGGCTGCTGGGGGTACTGAGGCGGGTACGGCTGGTGCTGCTGAGGACGGGGTGCCTGCCGGGGATCGGGGTAGGACCGCTCCCAGGGCGCCGAAGACGAGGGACCCGCCGCGCCCGGTCGCTCCGCACCGGTGCCGCCGGGTCGCTGCGAACGCTCCGCTCCGGTGCCCTCGGGTCGCTGCGAACGCTCCGCTCCGGTGCCCTCGGGTCGCTGCGAACGCTCCGCTCCGGTGCCCTCGGGTCGCTGCGAACGCTCCGCTCCGGGACCCGGTGGTCGCTGCATGCTCCCAGTCATCGAGCTTTGTACCCTTCATCCGCTGGGTCCGGCTGACCCCGGAACCGGTGCCAGAGCCGCCGTCCCGCAAGTAGCAACAGTAGTGCGCCCGCGCAGCCGGTGATGATCACGAGCACCTTGCCGTACGCATTCGAGCGAACCGACACGGCCGCCGGCTCGCCCAACTCCCGGTCGCTGGTGGTGGTCAGCGCGACGTTGACGACCATCTTCCCCGAATCGGCCACCTTGGCCGGGACCTGCAACGCCCGACTGCCGCGCGCCGGGAGTTGCTGGTCGCCGATGTCGGTGACGGTCATCCCCGGCGGTGCCGAGATACGCAGTCGCACCGTGATTCCGACCGGCAGGTCGTTGCGCGCGACGAAGAGCAGCGGACTCTGCTCCGAGGCCAGCGTGTAGGCGCCGCCGGGTGCCAGTACGGTCACCGAGCCGTATATCCGGTGCATTGCCGCCTGTACCTGTGCGATCCGCTGGTCCGCCGCCGCCGAGGCTGCCGGCCTGTCCCCGCTTCGCCTGCCGGACGAACTCATCGCGCGCAGCAGGTCCTCGCTCAGTGGGGCGGTGTACCGGACCGGCGTCAGGGCCGACTGCGGATCGTTGACCAGTGTCGCGGTCAATGCGTCGATCTCCGGCGCTTCCGCGGCCGCACCGTCCTGTACCGACGTCGGCGCGCCGTCCTTCACCGCCTGCTCGGGGTAGTCCAGGTCGAACGGCGGCTGCGGCGCGGCCCGGTCCACGAGTTCGGACAGCGCCCGCGGCGTCGCCAGGCCCGATCGCAGCATCGTCGAGACGGTGGAGAGCACCGCCCTGGCCTCGTCGCCGTCGACAGTCCACTGCTGCGGCGGCACCAGCAGCAGCGGGCGCGGGTTCGCGTTCGCCAATCGGGTCTGGGTGGACCGGGTGGTCAGCGACAACCAGGTGACCGCGCCCAGCGCGTCCTGCAGCCGGGCGGTCCGGGAGTCGTCGGCGAGGTCGTAGCGGGTGCCGGCGGGCCCGAAGGTGGGGGTCTGCGGTGCATCGCCGACCCCAGCGAGAGCGGTGGCCGCGGGCACGTCGAACAGCGCCGCGTACAGCGGACCGCCGTTGTTGCCCCCGTTCAGCGGAACTTTCGCCTGGGTCGTGTCGTCGGTGAGGGAGTTGGCGGCGAGCAGGGTCGTCGGCCCGAGACCGGGAAGCCCGGCCGCGGTCGCCGGATCGAGGACACCGACGTCCGGCCAGGTCAGTCCGCGCAGGGAGGTGACGCCGAGCAGGGTGTCGACGATGTCGGCGGGAGAGGTCACGGCACGCGCGGTCAGGGCCGGGTCGCCCACGCGGTGCAGCGCGGTCAGGTCCACCTGCGCGAAGGGGACGGCGGTGGTGCACATGTGTGGGGCCAGTTTGCGGAGCCGAGCCAACCAGTCCACGGCCGCCGCCTGGCCGGTGCCGGGGTGAGCCCGGCCGGTCGGGTCGGCCGGATCGTCGACCACCAGGTAACCCGCGGTCATGTTGCCGACCGTGATCAACAGGTCGGGGTCGATCGCCAGGCACATGCTGTCGGCGAGCTTGTGGTCACGGTCCACGCCCTCGCCGGTCGCGAACTCCGCCGCCGCCACGAGCTGCTCGAGCCGGCCACCGGACGCGAGCGACGAGGCGAGGTCGTCGTCGACGAGCCGCACCTTCTCGTCGGTCGAGCCGGGGATCCCGGCCGCCAGCCGCGGCTTGTCCGCCAGCGGCCACATCAGCGTCGCCGCGACCGGGTCGGCGGTGGACGGGGGCACCGGCGCCGCCTCGGGCCGGTTCGGATCGCTGCTGCTGGGGTCACGGGGCACGCCGAGCACCGGCAGGAGGAAGCGGGCGTCGTCGAGGCGAGCCTGCCCGCCGTACTCGGGGGTGCCGTTGACGTTGACCAGCATCGGATAGACGCCGGGATCGGTGATCTGAAGCGACGCCCCGGTGGTCGAGCGCAACGGCATCGAGAGGCGGAACGTCTCCGACTGCCCGACCTCGAGTTTGTCGCGGACCGGGGTGAACTTCCCGATGACGTCGAACTGCTCCTGGTCGGCGCTCAGCACCGTGCGCAGCTGGTTGGGTGCGGACACCGCGGGTGCGCGCTGCAGCCGGACCTGCAGGTCGCGGACGGGCCGGTCGCCGACATTGGTGACGGTGCCCGAGACGGTGACCACGGGATCGCTCGACGTGGTCACCGTCGACGGGGTCACCGCGTCGACCGACAGCGCGACGAACCGCTGCTGCGTGGGACCGGTGGTCGCGTGCGGGGTGCTCGTGCGGGCGGGCGCGGGTGCGCTCGAACCCGCCGGCGGTGTGGTCGTCGTCGGCGCTGCGCTCACCGAGGCGAGAAATCCGGGCGGTGTAGCGGCAAGAGCCAGTGTGGTCAGGGTCGTCACGGTGAGGCGACGCAGGAACGTCCTCATCCGTTCTCTCTGGTCGTTCGGCCGGCTCCGGAACCCATCCGGTCGATCAGCGCACCCGCGACCTCGGCCAGCCGGCGTTCGTCCGCGTACGCGAGTCTGGAACCCAGCTCGGCCAGAGGGACCCACGCCACCTCGGTGACCTCGACGTCCTCGTCGGACAGTTCGCCGCCCTGGAAGCGGAGCAGATAGTGGTGCACCGTCTTGTGCACGCGGCGGCCCTCGGTGACGAACCAGTAGTCGATGCTGCCGAGTTCGGCGAGCACGGTGCCGCGGATCCCGGTCTCCTCTGCGACCTCACGCATCGCGGTCTGCTCGGCCGTCTCGCCCTGCTCGATGTGCCCCTTCGGCAGCGACCACAACAGCCGGCCCCGACGATCGGTGCGGCCGATGAGCGCCGCGCACTGCTTGTCGCGGGGGCCGTCGAGGCCGTCGACGACCAGGCCGCCGGCGGAGGTCTCGCGGACCGTGCGCATGCGAGCGTTCGAGCGCTCGCCGTGCCCGCTTCGACGCCGCGGGTTGCGGCGGCTGCGATTCGCACGTTCGGCAGGAGACACCCAATCGATACTAGTTGTCCCGCCCGACCAGGCCCGAATCCCACACCGGGTGACGGGCGTGCGGTGTCCGCGGCGGCGGAGCCGGCCCGCAGCGTCGGTAAGCTGCACAGTCGTGGTTTCCCCTACTCCCGACGCCGACCGACGCGCACGACTTCTCGCCTCCGCGACCGAGACCCTGCGCGCCCTCTCGGACGTGCTGACTCCGCTCGGTGCGCGATTCGCCGCCGCGGGACACGAGTTGTACCTGGTCGGCGGGAGCGTGCGGGACGCGGTGCTGGGCAGGCTCGGCACCGATCTCGACTTCACCACCGATGCGCGCCCCGAGCAGGTGCAGGCGCTGCTCAAGGGCTGGGCCGACAACCAGTGGGACACCGGCATCGACTTCGGCACCATCAGCGCCGCGAAGTCCGATCAGCAGATCGAGATCACGACCTTCCGCACCGACGCCTACGACGGGGTCACCCGGAACCCCGAGGTCCGCTACGGCACCAGCCTCGACGAGGACCTGATCCGCCGCGACTTCCGGGTCAACGCGATGGCGGTGCGGATCGGCGCGGACGGCGGCCAGGAGTTCGTCGACCCGCTCGGTGGCATGGACGACCTGCTGGCGGGCGTCCTCGACACCCCCGCCGCCCCCGAGATCTCCTTCAACGACGACCCGCTCCGGATGCTGCGGGCCGCCCGGTTCGTCTCCCAGCTCGGCTTCGCCCTGACGCCGCGGGTGCACCAGGCGATCGTGGACATGGCCGGACAGATCGACCGGATCACCGCCGAACGCGTGCACGCGGAGCTCGACAAACTGATCCTCGGCGAGTACCCCGTCGACGGCATCAACGTCATGTGCGAGACGGGCCTGGCCGCCCGGGTGCTCCCGGAGATCCCGAACATGGAGCTCGAGATCGACGAGCACCACCAGCACAAGGACGTCTATCAGCACTCGCTGACGGTGCTGCAGCAGGCGATCGATCTCGAGGACGGCGACCCCGACCTCGTGCTGCGCTGGGCCGCGATCCTGCACGACATCGGCAAGCCGGACACCAAGCGCAACGAGCCGGGCGGCGGCGTCAGTTTCCACCACCACGAGGTGGTCGGCGCGAAGATGGTGCGCAAGCGGATGCGGGCGCTCAAGTACTCCAAGCAGATGGTCGACGACGTCGCCCAGCTGGTGTTCCTGCACCTTCGCTTCCACGGGTACGGCGAGGGGCAGTGGACGGACTCGGCGGTGCGCCGCTACGTCACCGACGCCGGCGACCTGCTTCCCCGGCTGAACAAGCTGGTCCGCGCCGACTGCACCACCCGCAACAAGCGCCGGGCGGCGAAGCTGCAGGCCACCTACGACGACCTCGAGCGGCGGATCGCGCTCCTGGCCGAGCAGGAGGACCTGGCGCGGGTCCGGCCCGACCTCGACGGCAACGCGATCATGGAGTTGCTCGGTATCCCGGCGGGACCCGAGGTCGGGAAGGCGTGGACCTTCCTCAAGGAGCTGCGCCTGGACCGGGGACCGCTGCCCCGCGAGGAGGCCGAGGCCGAACTGCTGAAGTGGTGGGCCTCCACCGAGCACTGAGCGCCGCCGGGGCGATCCCCTCAGCCGGTGACCGCGCGGATCAGCTGCGTGAAGTCGAAAGAAGCCGTGAGGCTGGGTACTTCGAGGGTGAAGGTGACGACGTCGCCGTCGCGTGCGGCGCTGACACCGCGGATCCCGTGCGGCAGCGCGGGCAGCGGAACCGCCCGCGCCCGCAGGTACCGGCGCGGTACCGGCAGTCCGCGCCACCGCGCCTCGAACACCCCGATCTGCACCTTGTCGTCGATCAGCATCGCATCGACGACGGCCCGCAGTCGGCGGTCGCGGTGCTCGGCGTGGAACAGGCCCGACTCACCGTCGCACACGGTCCAGCCGTGTCCCTGCCCGTTGATCCAGTCCAGCAGGTCGGGCACCGCGATCCGCCCCTGCACGTCGATCTGTGCGGTGTGGACGCGCGACGGTGCGCCGGGCACCAGGCGCACGCCGTTGGCCACCGCGGTCAGTTCGGTGACCGGCGGGCCGCTCCACTCGACGTCCGTCAGCCGGACGCGGGACTGCAGGTGCGCCCCGCGGCGGCGGATGCGCAGCGAACCGAGCAGCGCCGTCATCGGGACACCCTGCGGGCTCACGGTGATTCGTCGTCCGACGTAGCGCCGCGCGATCCCGGAGCTGACCACTGTCACCAGGGTGTCGGGCAGCAGCGCGGTCGTCGTACCGGCACCGAGCGTCGCCACCGGATCGAGCCAATCCGATGCCAGCGAGGTCCACGACCTTTCGGCGCCCACCCGGGGGACGATAGTCGTCAGTTCAATTTCGCGTGCATCAGGTAGACGTTGTAGCTGTCCCACTCGGACATCGTGAAGTACAGATCGTGTTCGGTGGACCACGGGTGGATGAAGCCGCCGTACATCTTCGGGTAGTCGGCGGAGAGAACCATCGGAGCCCCGTCGGTCCAGGCTCCCTGCGGACTTGTGGCCTGGCGCAACACGATTGCGCCCGCGATGGTGTCCAGGTAGCTCATCTGCCAGAGCCCGCGGGACTCGTCGTAGCGCACCGACAGTTCGGCGGCGGTACCGCTGAGGATCGGTGTCGGCGCCGACTCCCCGATCGGCGTCCAGTTCCCGTCCTTCCAGTACTGGTAGGCGGTCTTGTTGAGGACCTGGTCCTTCTGCACTCGGGCCACCGCGACGGTGCCGAGCCTGCCGTTGGGGGTGCCGAACATGTACACGTGGTCGCCGGCCGGGACCATGCTGGCCACCTGGAAATGATTGAGGCCGAAGATGTTCTCCCACTGGGCATACGGGTCCTTGGTCCAGGTCTGGCCCTGGTCGTCGGAGTACGCGATGCCGCCGCGGTTGGTGTACCACATGCCGGGGATCATGCTCCAGCGCCGAACCGACATGTAGCTCATGTACTGCCGGTCGCCGATCGCGAAACCGGAGGTCGGGATGGTGGTGGTCTCCCAGTTCTTGATCTTGCGGCTGCCGAGCACTTCGACGGCGTGGCAGCGGCTGTCCTGCACCATGGAGTCGATGGTCATGCCGTCGGCGAGGTTTCGATCGGTGCTGTGCCCCAGCACATTCGACCGCCAGTCCTGCCCGTTGGCGCCCGGCGGCGCCCAGTCCTTGCCGAAGGTGTCGCCGAAGACCACCGCGACCTCGCCCGGCTTGGACTCCCAGGTGATGCCCAGGTCGGTCCCGTTGACCTGCCAGCGCTTGTCGGTGCGGTTGATCGAGCCGTGCCCGGTCAACTGCGAGACGAGCGTGGCGTCACCGACCTTCGGCGCGGCCGCCGCGCCGGCGACCGGTGCGGGTTCGACCGGCGGGGACTGCGGGGCCGGCGCGGGTGGAAGTGGTTGGCCGGGGCCGGGAATCGGGATGGGGATGGGTTCGGGGTCGGGTCCGATGGAGAAGCGCGGCACCGACGATCCCCACGCCCCCGACCCGGACGAGGACGAACCCGACTCGTTCGACGCCGAGCCGGATGACCCCGCTGAACCGGATTCGGGCTGCTCGGGTGTGGCGTCGGTGATGTCGGGGCACGGGTCCGCGCACGGGTCCGCGGGCAGCGGGGCCTGCGGCACCCGAGTCTGGTCCTGCGGCGGGTCGGGAACCGGGACCGGGACGATCTCGGGCCACGGGATCTTGACGTCCAGGCTGCCGGGCAGTGCGGACTGGTCGCCGCCCTTCGAGGACGGGTCGAAGCCCACCTCGCCGCAGGCGTTTGTCGGGGGCGCAGCTGGCGCGGCGGCCGCGGGCCCGACCGCCAGGAGCGAGCCCGATGCAGCCAGCGCCAGCGCGCACAGTGGTGATCCGATCCGTTGGAACATGGTGCCCCCGTAACCCCGGTCGGCATGGCCGCGCGCCATGCGAGTTGCGGACAATTTACCAGCGCTGCCTTCTTCGCCTCGTTGCCGTCGATCGGTGGGCGGACAACACTTTCGACGCTCGTGCAGTTCGCGGGTGTGGTGGGAACCGTTCGCAGGGCTCTCGCGTCCAACACGTATGAGCCTGCTGGAGTACGCGTTCGGGACCGGTGACGGCGATCCGCACAGCTGGGTGTCGGAGGCGGACGTCGATCTCGGTGATCCCGCCACACCGGACGCCGTCGTCCTCGACTTCGACGGCGACGGACTGCTCGACGACGCGCTCTGGGACAGCGACGGCGACGGCCGTGCCGACCGGTCCGTCCTCGACGTCGGAACGCAGGCCGCCCGCTACTTCACGGATCCGAGTGGCCTCGGCACCTGGGAGCGAGAGGTGCCCGCCGGAACGGACGCACCGGACCCGGGCGGATGGTGGTGGGGCGCCGACCGACACACGCTGGTGGTGGACGAGGACCTCGACGGGCGGGCGGACGCGTCGCTGACCGACACGGACGGTGACGGCCGCCTCGACACGATCCGGCGGCACCACCCGCGGACCGTCGACCCAGACGCGTGAGGGCTAGCGGCGCAGCGAATTCGCCCCGACCCCCGCCAGTCCGAGTGCGTACACCCCTGCACCCGCGAGAACCAGGCCCAGGGACCGGCCGTCGGGGGCGATCACCGTCGCGGCGGCGGCGATCGCGGCGATGAACGCGATGTTGAACACCGTGTCCTGCAGCGCGAACACCTGCCCGCGCCTGGCGTCGTCGATGTCGATCTGCATGGCCGCGTCGCCGGTCAGCTTGATCGTCTGTCCCGCCAATCCGAGCAGGAACGCGCCGACCAGCAGCATCGGCGGGGTCAGCGCGGTGATCAGCCCGAGTTGCACCGCGATCGCCGCGATCAGACCGGCCGCGACGGTCCGCGATCGTCCGAGCCGGGGAATCAGGAACGGGGTCGCGGCGGCGGCGGCGAGCATGCCCGCGGCGGTGGCGCCGACCGCCACCCCGAACCCGGCGAGCCCGCCGGGCAGTGAACTCGACGCGGCCGGATCGCGCAGCACCAACACCATCACCAGGGTGTTCACCCCGAACACGATGCGATGAGCGCCGATGCCGATCATCGCGGTGGTCACCCCGGGGGCCTGCCAGACGGCGGTCGCCCCGGTCCGCAGGCCCGCCGCGACCGCGCGCAGGGCCGCCAGTCGGGTGGGGCCGGCCACCGTCAGCTCCGCCTCTCCGGGACCGAGGCCGTGGGTCGGGAACCCGGCGGCCGCGGCCGCGCCGACCACGGAACCGGCAGTGGCGGCCGCCACCGCCACCCCGGAACTCCAGTCCCCGCCGCCGAGCAGTTCGACGATCGCGACCGCCGTGCCCGCCCCGGCGGCGGCCACCGCCGATCCGGCGGTGGCGAGAACGGAATTCGTTGGTACCAGCCAGGACTGGCGCACCACGTGCGGCAATGCGGCGGACACCCCGGCGAGCACGAACCGGCTGACCCCGACCGCCGCGAGCGCGACCAGCAGCAGCGGCGTGTTCGGGGCGTTGAGCAGCAGGAGCACCGCCGCCACCACGATCAGCGCGCCGCGCAGGAGGTTGGCCCACATCAGGACCGCACGCCGGTCCCAGCGGTCGAGCAGCGCGCCGGTGAACGGTCCGAGCAGCGAATAGGGCAGCAGCAGAACGGCGAATCCGGCGGCGATGGCCAGCGGGTCGGTCTGGCGTTCCGGGTTGAAGAGAATGGCGCCCCCCAGCGCGGCCTGGAAGAGGCCGTCGCCGAACTGGCCGGCGAACCGGACGGTCGTGAGGCGGAGCAGTCCGGGCGAGCGGCGGAGCACCCCGCGCGGAAGTCCCCGGGGTGCCGTCGCCACCGCACGACCCTATCGCGGGGCGGGTGCCGCGTCGCGTGCCCGCCACCACGCCACGGTCGCGGTGGTTGCCTCGGCCAGCGGGGTCGGCGCCAGCCCGAGGAGCCGCTCGCTGCGGGTCGAGTCCAGGACGAACGGGCGCTCGAACTGGTAGAGCATCTCGGCGAGCTCGCGGGTCGGCGCGTGCACCGCGCCGACGGCGCGGACCGCCCACGCGGGCAGCACCCCGACCTTCGGGTTGTCGACGCCCGCCGCCGCGGCGAAGGCGTGGACCATCTGCCGCTGGGTGAGCGCCGGTCCGGTCGGCGCGTGCAGCACGCTGTTCCACAGTGTCGGGTTCTCGGCCGCGGCGATCATCGCGGCGGCGAGGTCGGGCACGTAGGTGAACGAGTGCGGGACGTCGAGGGCGGCCATCACCCGAACGGTCTTGCCCGCCAAGACGACCGGCACCATCCGCTCACCGGCGTGAGCCATCAGCGCGTGCGGGCCGAAGAAGTCGGAGGCCGCGACGCTCACCGTCGGAGTCGCCGAATCGGCGCGCTGCCGAAGGAGTTCGGTGCGCACTCCCATCTTTCCGGTGGTGGCGGCGCGCGGGGTGTCCTCGGTGATCGGGCCGTCGACCGGGCCGTAGGAGTAGAGGCTCTCCGGGAACACGACGACCGATCCGGCCCGGCCCGCGGCGTCGAGCACCGCACGTTCGGTGGCGGGCAGTTCGCGTCGCCATGCCGCGGCGGAGTACACCGACCCGTGCGTGCAGTGGTAGACGGCGTCCGCGCCGTCGAACGCCGCTTCGAGTGCGCCGGGCTCGGAGACGTCGACCCGCATCCGCTCGACGTGGGGATGGTCGGGTCCGGATCCCGAGCGCGTGAGCACCCGGACCCGGTCTCCACGCTCGGCGAGTTGATGGGCGACCGTCCATCCGACGGGACCCGCCCCGGTCACGACCTGCAGTGTCGACATCGCGATCTCCGTTCTCGAATCGAATTAGAGAGCACTGCTCTCGAAATCAATGATGCACCCCCGCGTGCGACGAGTCAAGAGCAGTGCTCTCCAAAGTTGACGGTGCTCGCTCACCGGGTCAGGCTGGGGGCCGTGACCGGTACCCCGAGACAGCGCGCCCGCGAGCAGACCCTGGCCGACATCACCCGGATCGGCCGCGACCACCTGGCCCGTGACGGGGCGGCGGCCCTGTCGCTGCGGGCGGTCGCGCGCGACCTGGGCGTGGTCTCCTCCGCGGTGTACCGCTACGTCAAGAGTCGCGACGACCTGCTCACGCTGCTCGTGGTCGAGTGCTACACCGAGCTGGGCGACGCCGTCGACGCGGCGGTCGAGCCGGTGCCCGCCGGCGACCCGCAGGCTCGACTGCGCGCGCTCGGGCACGCGGTCCGGGAGTGGGCCCTGCGCGAACCGGCCTCCTACGGGCTGCTGTTCGGCAGTCCGGTGCCCGGCTACCAGGCCCCCGCCGATCGGACCACCGGACCCGGCACCCGTGTCATCGTGGCGCTGGTGGCGATCTTCGGCGACGCGCAGCGGGCCGGCCTGCTGGCCGATCCGCCCGAACTCCCGATCACCGCGTCGCTGCGCGAGAACCTGCGCGGCATCCGGGCCGAGATGGGGCTCGACCTGCCGGACGAGGTGCTCGCGCGCGGCGTGCTGGCGTGGTCGTCGCTGTTCGGGGCCGTCAACTTCGAGGTCTTCGGGCAGTACGGAGCCGATACCTTCACCGATCCTCGCGACCTGTTCGACCACCACCTGTCCGTGCTCGGGGAGATCGTCGGCCTGCGTCCCTGAAGTCGGCGCCCCGCCCTCGCGCGGCGCACGGGCGGGTTCGCGATGCGATGATTACCCGGTGGAGCACGCTGAGGAACCCGACGATCGCACGGCATCGACAGAACCGGTCGTGCGCCCCGGCAGCCTGCTGGTCTCCGCCACCGACCTCACCGAACCGGCGTTCCGGCGGACCGTGGTCTACGTGATCGAACACAACGACGCCGGCAGCCTCGGGGTGGTCATCAACCGCGCCTCGGAGACCGCCGTGCAGACGGTGCTGCCCCAGTGGGCCGGGCTGTGCGCCCGGCCGCAGGCGCTCTACATCGGGGGTCCGGTCAAGCGCGACGCCGCACTCTGCCTGGCCACGCTGCGCACCGGTGCCCGCATCGACGGCGTGTCCGGCCTGCGCCGGGTGGACGGTCGGGTGGTGATGGTCGACCTCGACAGCGACCCCGACCAGGTCGGTCCTCTGATCGAGGGTGCGCGGGTGTTCGCCGGCTACTCGGGCTGGACCATGGGACAGCTCGACAGCGAGCTGCAGCGCGACGACTGGATGGTGGTGTCCGCGCTGCCGTCGGACGTCATCGGCCCGCCCCGCGCGGACCTGTGGGCGCAGGTGCTGCGCCGCCAGCCGCTGCCCCTCGCCCTGCTCGCCACCCACCCCATCGACGTCGAGCGCAACTGACCCTGCCCTGCAGCCCGCACCCGACGACCGACCGTCGGGGGCCGAGCGGCTGAGCGGTACCTGAACCCTTCCAGCCTTTGTATCGTGAGTACGGCTGGAGGTGTCCGATGCCGGAGGACCAGGCAGAACTCATGCGTGTTCTGTATGGCGAGCATGCGTCGGCCCTGTGGAGATACGCCATGCGACTTACCGGTGATCGGGCGCGGGCCGAGGACGTGGTCCAGGAGACCCTGCTGCGGGCCTGGCAACGCCCCCGGGTGCTGGACCAGAGCGAGAACTCCGCACGCGCCTGGCTGTTCACCGTCGCGCGGAACATGATCTTCGACGACTTCCGCAGCGCCAGGTCGAAACGGGAGATCGGGACGGACAACCCGCCGGAGCAGTCGAGCCCGGATGCGACCGATGCCGCCTTGGACTCGTGGCTGATTGCCGATGCGCTCGCCGCGCTCTCGCCGGAGCATCGGGGCGTACTGGTCCGCTCGTACTACCGAGGGATGTCGACCCATCAGATCGCTGACGACCTCGAGATCCCGGAGGGCACCGTGAAGTCGCGGATGCACTACGCGCTGAGGGCACTTCGGCTGATTCTGCAGGAAATGGGGGTGACGCAGTGACCATCGAGATGGATCCGTACGCCCATTGGGGCGCCGCCTACGTCCTCGGCTCGCTCAGTGCCGCCGATCGCGACGAGTTCGAGCATCACCTCGCCACCTGCGTCCGGTGCTCGGTCGAGGTCGCGGAGGTCGCGGGCATGCCTGCCCTGCTGTCGAAGGTGCCGGTGGACACGGCACTCGAGCTCGGTTCGGCCCCCGCCGCGGGCCCCGCGACGGATGCCCCCGCGGACGAGTCCCCCGCCGACGAGCCCCCCGCAGACCTGCTGCCGAAGCTGATCGAGCGTTCGCAACCGCCGCGGCGGCGTGCCCGGTACGCGGTGCTCGCCGTGGCGGCTGCCGCGGTCGTCGCTGCCGCGGTCGGTGTCGGGGTGGCGGTACTGCCCTCGCAGACCGAGGGGCCGTCACCGAACGCCCCGCACGGACCGTCCGCGCCGGTGGTCGCCCAGCCGATGATTCCGGTCACCGAGAGTCCGTTGACCGCCGACGTCTCGATCGTCGAGCAGGACTGGGGCACCCGTATCGACGTCACCTGCCGCTACGCCGCGCCTCCCGGGGGCGGATACGGCACCGACAAGAGCGAGTACGCGATGGTGATGACGGACAAGAACGGGGACACCGAGCAACTGGCGACATGGACCGCCGTGGCGGGCCAGACGGTGACACCGTCGGCGACCACCAGCGTCCCGATGCTGTGGGTCGACCGCGTCGACATCCGTTCGGTGGCAACGAATCAGGTGCTGCTCACCAGCACGTTCTGATATTCGTCCGGCAGATCTGAACCATTCGTAGCGTTGAACCGTACCTACCAGTGCACGCAGGAGTGCACAGGGAAGGTGTACCGATGAGACAGGCCGTACCGGTCGTGCGACGAGGCGACACCCGCGTGGTCGACTACCTGGTGGACGCCCTCGCCGCCTACGGAGTTGCGCACGTCTTCGGGGTGGACGGAGCGAACATCGAGGACGTCTACGACGCGCTGTTCTACACCCACAGGAACATCACCGGAGTCGTCGCCAAACACGAGTTCTCCGCCGCGACGATGGCCGACGGCTACGCCCGCACCTCCGGTCGGCTCGGCGTGGTGATGGCAACCTCCGGCGGCGGCGCGCTCAACCTGATCGCCGGCCTCGGCGAGGCCTTTACCTCACGGGTTCCGTTGCTGGCCTTGGTCGGTCAAGCTCCGACCGCGCTCGAGGGTCACGGTGGCTTCCAGGACTCGAGTGGGCGGGCGGGCTCGATCGACGCGGTCCGGCTGTTCGGCGAGGTGTCGCGCTACTGCGCGCGGGTCGAGACGGCGGCCGACGTCGGGAAGCATCTGAACCGGGCGGTGTCGGCGGCGTTGCGCGGCGGGCCCGCCGTGCTGCTGCTGCCCAAGGACGTCCAGCAGTCCCCGATCGCCCCCGACCAGTGCCCGCCGATCACGCCCAGACCGGCCGTCGCGGTGGACAAGGTCGGACTGGAGCGGCTCGTGGGTCGGGTCGTGGCGGCACGCCGGCGTGGCAAGGTGCTCGTGATCGCCGGTGACGAGGTGGCCCGCGCAGGCGCCCGGCGCGAGCTGGCGGACCTCGTCGCGGTCCTCGACGCCGCCGTCGGCGTCACCCCCGACGCGAAGGACGTCGTCGACCCAGCCGGTCGCGGCTACTGCGGGGTCGCCGGCAGTATGGGGCATCCGGAACTCGTTGACGCGCTGCGGTACTCGGAGTTGTGTCTGCTGATCGGCACTCGTATGCCGGTGATGGCACGGACCGGCCTCGACGAGGGGTTGCGCAGCACGCCGATCGCGTCGCTCGGGTACGCACCACCGTACGTGCCGTCGACGCACGCCGTCACCGTCGACCTGCGGTCCTCCCTGCGCCTGCTCGTCGACGCGCTCGGACCGGTCGGTCCGACGTCGTCCCCCGCCGCGACCCAGCCGCCGGGCCTGACGAGTCTGCGGGTCCCCGCCGCGACCGGCCCGGGACTGCGCTATCGCGACGCGGTGGCGGCGATCGAACGGCACCTGCCGGCGGGAACGGACGTCTTCGCCGACGCCGGGAACACCGGAGCTGCAGTGGTGCACCATCTCTCGGCGCGCGGAGGGGGCCGATTCGTCGTCGCGCTCGGCATGGGGGGGATGGGCTACGCATTCGGTGCGGGAATCGGCTCGTGCTTCGGACGCAGGCGCCGGACCTTCGTGATCGCCGGCGACGGCGCCTTCTACATGCACGGCATGGAGATACACACGGCGGTCGAGCATCGCCTGCCGGTGACCTTCGTCGTGTTCAACAACAACGCGCACGCGATGTGCGTGACCCGCGAGCAGCTGTTGTACGAGAACCGATACAGCTTCAACAGGTTTCAACCGACTTTCATCGGCGAGGGCATCACGGCGATGTTCCCCACCCTCGACACCTACTGCGCGTCCTCGGTGGCCGAGCTGGACGGCGCACTGGCCGCGGCCGCCCGTTCGCTCGGGCCTGCGTTCGTCGCCGTCACCTGCGATCCGGACGAGATCCCGCCCTTCCTGCCGTTCCTGTCCACACCGGACGCGCCGATGACCCGCGTTCGGCGATCCAGTCGAGAAGGAGTACACCCGTGACCACCAGCCGCACCGCTGCCCTGTCCGCGCTCAACGACATCGACCCTTCGCTGATTCCGGGCGTGTACCGGATCGAGAACACCAGCCCGGCGGAGGGCACCGCGATGGTCGTCGACATGCTCCGCTCGGTGTACCCGCACGAGCAGATCTACGGCGACTACGTCACCGTCCAGGACTACGTCGACTGTCCCCCACGGCAGCTGTACGACTACCTCGCGCAGACCCGCAGCCTCGAGGAGTGGACGGGAAGCCTGCGCGGATTCACCGAGACCGACGAGGCGGGCCTGTGGCTGGCCTACGACCGGATGGGCAACGACCAGACCAAGATCTACACCCGCACCGTCGCGAACCACGAGGCGATGACGGTCGACTACCACTGCGCCTGGGACCAGGGCGCGCACCTGTGGATGATCTACCTGATTCGGGTGGTCGACGCCCAGGTGGTGCTCGACAAGCCGGGATCCGTTGTGTTGTGGACCAATTGCCGCCATCCGTTCTACGACCACAACCCGTTCCCGGAGACCGCACCCGCCGACCGCACGACGTGGGTGGGCGACCTGTGGGACATGTTTGCCGCGGGTCACCTGATCGAACTGCACAACCTCAAGGCCATCGCCGAGTACCGGCACGCGAACGGCCTGCCGGTCACGCCCGAGTGGATGCAGTGAGATGAACACGCCCACCGTCAGTCTCGTGGACGTCGCCAGCTACCTGCCGGAGAATCGGGTGCCCGCCGAGTACTTCCTCGAGTTCTCGAAGGACAGGCGTCAGCCGAAGGGGCCGATGTTCCGGGCCCCCAGGTTCCGGCATCACGTCGCGGCCGACGAGACCGCCGCGGACATGGTGATTCGCGCGACGGCGCCACTGGTCGAGCGGCACGGCGCCGACGTGCTCGCGAACGTGGACGTGGTCGTCACCCACACCCAGCTCCCCGACCTGGCGGTGGTCGGGTGCGGCGGTGAGGTGGCGCACCGGCTCGGCGCCCAGCCGGCCTGGGTGATCGACGTACACAACAGCGGCTGCGCCTCGTTCGTCTACATGATGCAGATCGCGGCACAGATTCTCCGGAGCGGTGGTGGGCGCAGCGCCCTCGTCGCGGCCACGCAGAACTGTGCCGGACAGGTGTTCACGCAGACCGAGGTCCGTGGGCTGGCGCAGGCACCCGTGCCCGGGGACGGATGCGGCGTCGGCCTGCTCACCCTGTCCGACGGCGCGCCCCTACTCGGTACCGAATGTCGTTCCTACGGTGAGTTCTTCGGTGACATGACCGGCGAGGTCGACCCGCCGCGCAAGTACTGGGAGCCCGGCACCGGGCAGTATCGCATCTCGTTCACGGAGAGCAAGATCGCGAAGATCTTCGCTCGCGGAAACCGGCTGGTCCCGGAGATCTCGCTCGCGCTGTGCGACCGGCTCGGCATCGAGCCGAGGACCGTCGACACCTTCGTCACCAACCAGCCGAACCGGCTGTTCCTGCGTAATTGGCGTGATGCACTGGAACTTCCGAAGGATCGGCATCCCGACACCTTCGACGAGTGCGGCAACCTGTTCGGGGCGGGCATCCCGGTGACCCTGGACGTGGAGAACCGGGCCGGACGGATCCCGAACGGCTCGCTGGTGCTGATGTCGGCCTTCGCGCACGCGGGCGACTTCGCCGGTGCGGCGGCGATACGGTGGGGCGCGGCGCCCGACGGCGCGGGGGTCGCGGTCCGATGAGCATACTGGCACTCGACACTCCGAGGTTCGAACTGGCGCTGAGCGAGAACCCGTTCCGGCCACTGAGGTCGGTGCGCCGCGCCCTCGAGCGGGCCGTGGCACGGGCCAACCGATATCCGGAGTTCCTGCCACACAGACTGCCCGCGTTGATAGCCGGGCGGCTCGGGCTCGATCCTGCGCAGGTGGTGGTCGGGGCGGGCGCGACCGGGGTGGCATTGCAGGCCTTGCAGGCGCTGGCCCGGCCCGGCCAACGAATCGTGTACGCGTCACCCACCTTCGACGGATACCCGATTCTGGCGTCGATGGTCGGGCTCGAGCAGGTCGCGGTCCCGCTGCGACCGGACGGGCAGCAGGACCTCGCGACCATGGCAGAGGCGGTCGACGATCGCACCGCGCTGGTGGTGGTGTGCCGGCCGCACAACCCGACCGGCACGGTCGTCGGTGCCGACGCCCTGCTGGAGTTCCTGGCGGCCGTACCCGACCATGTCGTCGTGGTACTGGACGAGGCGTACGTGGAGTTCGTGGCGCCCGCGTTGACCGTGGATTCCCGGAAGCTGGTGGGCAGGTTCCCGAATGTTCTTGTGCTACGGACTTTCTCGAAGGCCTACGGGTTGGCGGCGCTGCGAATCGGATACGGTTTCGGGGTGTCCGAGCTGGTCGAGCGGGTGCACCGGTTGCAGCTGCCGTTCGGGATCGGAGGCCTCGCGGAGCCTGCGGTCCGGGCGTCGTTCGAGGCGCAGTCCGAACTGGCCGAGCGGGTCCGCGCGATCAACACCGAACGCGATCGGATGCGTGCCGAGCTGTCCGCCGTCGGCATCGAGACCCCGTGCAGCCATGCCAATTTCCTGTACCTGCCCGCGTCGGGTCGGCGCGTGGCCGCGCGGCTGGCCGATGCGGGTGTGGCCGCCAAGACCTACCCGTCGGGGGCGGTGCGCATCGCCGTCGGGGACCCGATCGCGGGTCGTGCCGTCCTGCACGCCCTCACCCCCACCTCCCCGATGTCACACTGGGTCGACTGACGCGAACCGATGTGACATCGGGGGAGGTCAGCCGGCAGCTGCGGCGCCGGCGTCGACCGCGTCCGGGTCGGTGCGCTTGGCGAAGTGCTGCGCCAACGCCGCGCAGACGATCAGCTGGATCTGGTGGAAGATCATGAGCGGCAGCACGATCAGTCCGACGGGCTGACCGGCGAACAGCACCGAGGCCATGGGTAGGCCGGTGGCGAGGCTCTTCTTGGAGCCGCAGAAGATGATCACGATGCGGTCCGGCAGGGAGAAGCCCAGCGCCCGCCCGGCGAACGCGGTCGCGCCGATGACGATCGCGAGGATGCCGCAGCAGACCGCGACCAGTGCGACCACCCGCCACACCGACAGCCCCGACCAGGCGTGCTCGACCATCCCCGCGCTGAACGCGGAGTACACCACCAACAGGATCGAGCCGCGGTCGACGAGCTTGGTCGGTTCGGCGTACTTCTTCAGGAAGTCCTTGACCCAGGGCCGGATCAGCTGGCCGACGATGAACGGGATCAGCAACTGGACCACGATGTCGACGATGGACGACGCGTCGACGTGCGCCTCGCCGGTGGTGTTCATCAGCAGGATGACCAGCATCGGGGTGACGAACACGCCGATGAGGTTGGAGGCGGACGCGCTGACGATGGCGCCCGCGACGTTGCCGCGGGCGATCGAGGTGAACGCGATCGAGGACTGCACCGTGGAGGGGACCAGGCACAGGTAGAGCACACCCGTGTACAGGTCGTCGGTCAGGACCGACGGCACGAGCACGTGCAGGGCCAGGCCGACGAGCGGGAACAGCACGAAGGTGGAGGCGAACACCACCGAGTGCAGGCGCCAGTGCTTGAGGCCCTCGAGGGCTTCGCGGGGATGCAGCCGGGCGCCGTAGAGCAGGAACAGGAAGCCGATGGCGATCTTGGTGGCCCAGCTCAGCACGGTCTCGCCGCTGCCGGTCGCCGGGAAGATGCTGGCCAGCACGGCGACGGCGATGATCGACAGGATGAACCCGTCGATGTAGAACCTGCTGAGAAACTTCACGCTCTGAACGTTAATCCGGCGCAGAGGCATCGTGAAAGTCGATGGCGCCGTTTAGTTCCATCGTGAATCGTGATAAGTCTGGAAGCATGCTGGATCCGGTGCTGCTGCGCAGCTTCGTCGCCGTCGAGCGGTCGGGCGGGTTCACAGCCGCGGCCCGTCGCCTCGGACTGCGCCAGTCCACGGTCAGCGGCCACATCGGCAGGCTCGAGCGCAGCGTCGGGCGGGAGCTGTTCCGCCGCGACACCCGCAACCTGGAGCTCACCGCCGACGGCGCCGCGATGCTCGGGTTCGCCCGCACGATCCTCGACGCGTCGCAGCAGGCAGAGACGTATTTCGCCGAGTCGGAGCTGTCCGGACTGCTGCGCTTCGGCGCGTCCGACGACCTGGTCGCGGCGGAGCTGCCCGAGGTGCTGCTCGAGTTCCGCCGGAGCCACCCCCGGATCGACCTGGAGCTGACGGTGGGGCTCAGCGAGAACCTCGGGGCCAAGGTCTCGGCGGGCGAGCTCGACATCGCGTTCGGCATGCGCAGGCCCGGAGAACGGCACGGTGAACTGGTCTGGCGCGACCGCCTGGTGTGGGCAGGATCTCCCGGCGCGGACGTCACCGAGTTGGGGAGCGGACCGGTTCCCCTGGTCACCTATCCCCCGCCGAGCATCACCCGGCGGGCGGCGATGGAGGCGATGGAACGCGCCGGCCTGGTGTGGCGGACGGCCTGCGTCACCGACAGCCTGCTCGGGTTGCGAGCCGCCGTGCTCGCCGGCCTCGGCTTCATCGTGCACGCGGAGTCGTTGCTGCCGGACGGCCTCGAGCCGCTGCCGGGGCACGTCCTGCCGGACCCCGGCGACGCCGACTTCGTGCTGATGCGCCGCTCCCGGCCCGCGACCGGGCCGGAGGCGGCGTTGACCGCGGCGATCCTCGCCAACGAGCGCCGACTGCGCCGCAGCTGATCGGGCGTCAGCGCGCGGCGTCCGCGAGGGCATTGAGAGCGCCCGCCATCTGCTCGGCCCGGTCGGTGCTGACGGTCAGCCGCTGGCCGTTCGCCGCGGTCAGCATCAATGCGGGACCGGTGTCGGTGACCAGGCCGTAGTTGCCGCGACCCTTGATCCGCAACCCCCACCCGCCGAAGTCCTTGAACGGGGTGACCTCGCCGACCCTCGCGCCGACGAGCTCCTCGACCCGGTAGTCGAGGGCGCACATGCCCATGTTGTAGATGCGGATCCCGTTCACGTCGACGGTCACCCGGAACCGCAACAGCCCGACGACCAGCACACAGACGGGCAGGAAGATCGCGAGCAGCCACCACGAGCCGGCGAGCCGGCACAGGCCGAGGGTGATCGCGGCACCGATCGCGACCAGCACGGCGGTGGTGCCGGTACCCAGTCCGCGACGGTCCACGATCGGCAGGTCCAGCGGCCCGCGCGGCAGGCTCGCGTCGGGTCGGTCGGTCGCGGGGGTGCGGGGCCGGTAGTCGCGCAGCAACGCGGCCCCGAGCAGGCCGACGGCGGCGCCCGCCAGTACCCCCACCCCGATCGACGAGGTCGGCAGCCGCGCCCCCTCGGCGGTGGCGAGGTCGAGGTGCGCGAGCAGCAGTGCCACCCAGATCGCGAACATCAGCCCGACCACCGTCAGCCCGACGATCAGCATGGTGCGGCGCATCATCAGCAGCCCGCCCGCGAGCGCGGCGATCGCGGCGGCGCCACCGCCGATCAGCACGATGACGATCGCGAAGGTCCAGGCGGCCGACCAGAGGGTGGTGAAGCCGTCCGGGGTCTCGCCCGTCCAGTGCGTGGCGATCGCGGCGGGCAGGCGCTGCTGCCACATCCGGGTGAGCAGCAGGCCGGTGGAGGCGGCGAGCGCCGGGACCGCGACGCCGAACAGGAGACCGGCCGGATCGAAGGTCCGCGTTTGGCTCATGGGCGCAGATTCAACCAGGCCGCGCTCGCAGGTCGGGCGGTTCGGTCGGCGGCGGGCACTCAGCCCGGCTGGCAGGCGCCCTTCAGGGAGCAGGCGCCGCAGGAGTCCATGCCGCAGTCGGCCGCGGCCGCGATGTCGGCGGCGCTCTCCTCGACCGGCTCGGGGGCGCTGCCGCAGTTGCAGTCGTGGCCGCAGCCGCCGGCCTCGGCGGGCAGCGCGGCGGCCACGCGGGCCCCGATGGACCCACCGGCGCCCGCCGTGATCAGCGCGGCGCCCGCGGCGACCACCGCGGCGACGATGCCGCCCGCGGTGGGGAGCATGAGCCCGGCGACGCCGCCGAGAACGAGCAGACCGGCCGACCCGAGCAGGGCGGGCGCGGCAACCTTGTTGGCCAGTGCGAACGTCGCGTCGTCGCGCAGGGTCGCCTCGGTCCGGACGCCGGCCCAGCGGTTGCGCGGCAGCTTCCCGACGAGTCCGGCGACCGCCACCCCGCCGACGGCGAGGGCGACTACGAACAGCACGGTTGCGACGATGACCACGGTCCCAGGGTACGGCGGGGACCGAGGCGAGGGTCGCTTCGGGTGACGCTTTAGGCTGGTGGTGACCTAAACCCCCAGCCCAGAGAAGACAGCGATCACGTGAGCGAGTCAGTGCAGCAGCCAGCGGACGAGGCGACCCCTCAGCACCGATACACCGCGGACCTCGCGGGCCGGATCGAGGAGCAGTGGCAGGAGCGCTGGCGCGAGCGCGGCACCTTCTACGCACCGAACCCGGTCGGAGACCTCGCCGGGGAACTCCCCGCGGACAAGCTCTTCGTCCAGGACATGTTCCCGTACCCGTCCGGTTCCGGCCTGCACGTCGGGCATCCGCTCGGCTACATCGCCACGGACGTGTTCGCGCGCTTCCACCGCATGCACGGACGCAACGTCCTGCACACCCTCGGCTACGACGCGTTCGGCCTGCCGGCCGAGCAGTACGCGGTGCAGACGGGCACGCATCCGCGCACCACGACCGAGGCGAACATCGCGAACATGAAGCGGCAGCTGCGCCGCCTCGGCCTCGGGCACGACGAGCGCCGCTCGCTGGCCACCACGGACGTGGACTTCTACCACTGGACGCAGTGGATCTTCCTGCAGATCTTCAACGCCTGGTACGACAGCGACCTGGGTCGGGCCCGGCCGATCGCGGAGCTCGAGGCCGAGTTCGCTTCCGGGGCACGCACTCCCGAGGACGGACGGTCGTGGGAGTCGCTCTCCGCTGCCGAGCGCCGCGCGGTGATCGACTCGTATCGCCTCGTCTACCAGTCCGATTCGATGGTCAACTGGTGCCCCGGGCTGGGCACCGTGCTGGCCAACGAGGAGGTCACCGCCGACGGTCGCAGTGAGCGCGGCAACTTCCCGGTGTTCCGCAAGCACCTGCGCCAGTGGATGATGCGGATCACCGCGTACTCCGACCGGCTCACCGACGACCTCGAGTACCTGGACTGGCCGGAGAAGGTCAAGTCCATGCAGCGCAACTGGATCGGACGTTCGCACGGCGCCCAGGTCCGGTTCGACGCCCGCGCCGAGCGCGGTGAGGCGGACGCCACCGTGCACGGGATCGAGGTGTTCACCACCCGGCCGGACACCCTGTTCGGCGCGACCTACGTGACGCTGGCGCCGGAGCACGAGCTCGTCGACCAGCTCGTCGCGGACGGCTACCCGGCGGGCGTGGACCCGCGCTGGACACGCGGCGCAGCGACCCCCGCCGAGGCCGTCGCCGAGTACCGTGCCGCGATCGCCGCGAAGTCCGATCTCGAACGTCAGGAGAGCAAGGAGAAGACCGGAGTCTTCCTGGGCTCCTACGCGGTCAATCCCGTCAACGGGCACAAGGTTCCGGTCTTCATCGCGGACTACGTGCTCACCGGCTACGGCACCGGCGCGATCATGGCGGTGCCCGGCCACGACCACCGCGACTGGGAGTTCGCCACCGCACTCGGCCTGGACATCGTCGAGGTCATCGCAGGCGGCGACGTCACCGACGCCGCCTACACCGGCGACGGCCCGTTGGTGAACAGCGGCTTCCTCGACGGGATGAACGTCGCGGAGGCGAAGGCCGCCATCACCGCGCGGCTCGAGGCGGACGGGGTCGGCAGGGGCACCATCCAGTACAAGCTGCGGGACTGGCTGTTCGCCCGCCAGCGCTACTGGGGCGAGCCGTTCCCGGTCGTCTACGACGCCGACGGTGTCGCACACCCGCTTCCGGAATCCGCTCTGCCGGTGGAACTTCCGGAGGTCGAGGACTACGCGCCGGTCTCCTTCGACCCGGACGACGCGAACTCGGAGCCGTCCCCGCCGCTGGCGAAGGCGGCCGACTGGGTCAACGTCGAGCTGGACCTCGGCGACGGCATGCAGAGCTACCACCGCGACACCAACGTGATGCCGCAGTGGGCGGGCAGCTCGTGGTACCAGCTGCGCTACATCGATCCGACCAACCAGGATGCGTTCTGCGCCAAGGAGAACGAGCAGTACTGGATGGGGCCGCGACCGGAGCTGCACGGTCCGAACGACCCGGGCGGACTCGACCTGTACGTCGGCGGCGTCGAGCACGCGGTGCTGCACCTGCTGTACTCGCGGTTCTGGCACAAGGTGCTCTTCGACCTCGGGCACGTGAGCTCGTCCGAGCCGTACCGGCGCCTGTACAACCAGGGCTACATCCAGGCCTTCGCCTACACCGACAGTCGCGGGGTGTACGTGCCCGCCGCCGAGGTCACCGAGTCCGACGGCAAGTACTTCTACGAGGGCGCCGAGGTCAACCGCGAGTACGGCAAGATGGGCAAGTCCCTCAAGAATGCCGTTGCGCCGGACGAGATCTGCGACGAGTTCGGTGCGGACACCCTGCGCGTCTACGAGATGTCCATGGGTCCGTTGGACACCTCGCGCCCGTGGGCGACCAAGGACGTCGTCGGTGCGCAGCGCTTCCTGCAGCGGGCCTGGCGCACCGTCGTCGACGAGGAGACCGGCGCACTGCGGGTCACCGATGCGGAGCCGACCGAGGACACGCTGCGCGCGGTCAACAAGGCGATCGACGGTGTGAACGCGGACTACGCGGCGCTGCGGGACAACACCGCCGCCGCGAAGCTGATCGAGCTCACCAACCACCTGACCAAGGCGTACCCCGAGGGCGCGCCGCGGTCGGCGGTCGAGCCGCTGGTGCTGATGCTGGCCCCGCTCGCCCCGCACATCGCCGAGGAACTGTGGTCGCGGCTCGGGCACGAGAAGTCGTTGGCGCACGGACCGTTCCCGGTGGCCGAGGAGCGCTGGCTGGTCGCGGACACGGTCGAGTACCCGATCCAGGTCAACGGCAAGCTGCGCAGCCGGCTCACGGTGGCGGCGGACGCGGATCCGAAGTCCATCGAGGCCGCGGCCCTGGCGGACGAGAAGATCGTCGCGTTCCTCGAGGGCAATGCGCCCCGCAAGGTGATCGTGGTTCCCGGCAAGATGGTCAACATCGTCAAGTGAGCTGACCGCGCTCGCTGCGGCCCCGGTGATCGTGTGATCGCCGGGGCCGCAGTGCAATCAGCACTCGGTCGGGGCCGGTTCCCCGCGCAGTCGGGCGTCGACCCAGTCGAATGCCCCGGGGTTCCCGGTCAGTGCGGCGATGAGGTGTTCGCCGGGTACCTGCCGGTACACCGCGCGCACGCCGTAGCGGCACTGCTCGTCGTACAGGTTGTGCGACCCGAGCGCCGGGACCCAGAACTCCTGACCGCCGCTGTAGATGTACAGCGGGGTGCCGGACTTGCGGTCCGCCATCTTCATCTTGGTGTAGATGTCATGTGCGACAGGTGAATCCAGAGCGCGTCGAATATTTGCGAGCGCCTCGGCGGGTATCCCGGGGATGCCGGCGAGGGCGAGGGTGTTCGCGCACTGGTCCTTGATGGACGTGATGCCCATCTGTTGTCCGAGAGTGTTGATCAGCGGCAGTATCTCGGTGTTCTCCCTCGCGATCCCGAACACCGCGGCGAGGAACAGTCCGCCGGCGAGGTTGCCGTTCATGGTGCGTCCGAGCATCTCGAAGTCCGCCGGTACCCCGCCCATCGCGGCGCCGACGATGTCGCCTGCGAGTTCGGGGGCGTACGTGTCGATCAGCTTGACCGCGCCGTGCGTCGCGATCGCCCCTCCGGAGTAACCCATCATGGCGAGCTTGCTGCTGCCGAACTCGGCGGGGAACACGGTGCGCAGGCCGCGGATGGAGTCGAGGATCGCGTGCCCGGCGACGAAGGGTTCGGCGTACGCCATCCGGGGGCCCTCGTGGTCGGGGATGAGGACCGCGTAGCCGCGTTCCTCAGCCTTCGCGGTGTCGGGCCGGAGAAAGTCGAAGAAGTTCTCCGACTGCGTGATCCCGTTGCCGAGGGTGTGTCCCGGGGTGCAGGACCGGCCGAGGCCGTTGATCGGCACGTTGTTGACCAGGACCGGGCGCGGGCCCGGACCGGGCCAGGGCGTGGCGGGCACGACGAGCGTCGCGGTCGCGAACGACGGCGCGCCGGCCGAGTCGGTGCTCTTGACCTTGATCTGGCGCACCTCCCGCACCGGGCCGCGCAGGAGTGCCCGGGCGGCCGGAGTCACGTCGCGGGTCTCGATGACCTGGCCGTTGGTCATGCCGGGCAGGCCGGGCGGGTACTCGTCGAAGAACGGATCCCCGACCGGCTTGGGCAGCATCTTGGCGTACAGCGTCTCGAGAGGCGGCGGGGGATCGAGGTCCGGCCCCGGGATCACCGAGCCGACCACGCCCGGAATCGCGGACCCCAGCGGGGACTCGGCGGCGGAGCCGGTCCCGAGCGAGCCGGTGATCATGGTCGTTCCGTTCAGGGGTGTGCCGTCCGAGGCGGTGCCGTCGGTCAGCGACCCGGTGCCGACCGACCCCTCCCCGCCGGCGCTGCCGGACGATTGCGCCAAGGCCGTGCCCGCGAACGCACCACCCCCGACCGCAACGGTCGCCGCGAGCGCAGCGAGCGACATCCGAACCCAAAGACCCCGACCTTGGACTGGCATGTGCGGCACGCTAACACCGGAAACGAACCGTGCGGCCTGTTCCTCGGTATGCGTTGTGACTCGAATTGGTCTCGGTCGGGAACCGGAAAGACTCACGGGCGGCGCGGTCGCCTGTACCCTCGCGACTAGAATAAGTTCTAGTCAACGAAGGGTTTCCGGCATGGCGGCATCACGCGAGAGCATCCTGAACACCATCGAGTCCTACGTGAAGTCGGTGGCCGGTGGCACCGTCGACGACGTGCTCGCGCTGTACGCGCCCGGCGCGACGGTCGAGGACCCGGTGGGCACCGATCCGCGCACCACCGAGGCGTCGCTGCGCGAGTTCTACGGCATCATCGAGCCCCTCGAGCAGACCGTGGAGCTCGGCGTCGTCAAGATCGCGGCCGGCACCGCGGCATTCAACTTCACGCTCACCACTCATATGGGCGAGCAGAAGATCGACATCTCCGTCATCGACGTGATGACCTTCGACGACGACGCCAAGATCACCACCATGAAGGCGATCTGGGGTCCGGAGGACATGGTCACGCGCTGACCCGGACGATCCACACAACTCGGACACGCTAAGTCTGGCGGGCGCGACCGCCTGGCAGTAGCGTGTGGCGAGCACGCAAGGGCCGCGACCTCATCGGAGG